>CBDUFM010000241.1:0-5242 GCA_965366325.1 uncultured bacterium | reverse complement strand
TCGCGCCGTTAGTATAGACCCGACTTTATCTGCATCGATCTATCATGAGTAAACAGAAACAAACCGCAAAAAAAGTTTGGCGGCTGAAGACGAGGTGCAGCATGAATCAACGCCACAATTTTCGCAAGAAGGTTACGAGCCTGTTACTGGCTCATCCCTGCGTCCCAATACGTCGGTCTTCACAGAAGTAAATGCAATGAACCCAGCACAGACTGCAGCAGATATTGATCTTGGATCGACTGACATTGGCACAGATGAACATGCGGGATCAGGGATAGATGCTGACAATAGTACCAGCCGTGCGTTTAAGGCCCTGGCCGATGCTATTGGCATACAAGACGAACAGTCGAGACAGGATCAGGGCCAAGTGCAGGCAATAGAGGCCTTACTTCAGTTACTGCCTGATTTGCTCCGTGATGAGTCGGTTAAGCAGGCTCTCTTTGCAAGCTTGGCAATTGA
The DNA here is from genome assembly GCA_965366325.1 of uncultured bacterium. Classification (GTDB taxonomy): domain Bacteria; phylum Planctomycetota; class UBA11346; order UBA11346; family UBA11346; genus JANQLF01. Next base: position 4,783 of record CBDUFM010000241.1, on the reverse strand, counting down.
AACAGTTACTAAGCCATCGGTCCTTGGCTCGTTGACGGGTTTACGTGAGTTTATTCGTAAGGAGTTGCAGGCGACCCAAGAAGGGGCCTAGGACAGTGCCCCGATCTCTAGTGACTTCCACTGGACAGTAGTGTGAGTTCTATGATAGTGATTTTCCTAAGCCATGCATACACAGACTGATTCGCAAGCATTATTGGATTTTCTAGACGAAGGTGTCATTTGTTGTGACGCAAGCGGAAATATTATTCGGGCCAACCAATCAGCAACACGTTTGCTCGGCTTAGAACCGCTCGCCTATGGTAGTATTGATAAAATCATTTTAAAGCTTGGTGCTGGGTCTGAGGCTCTCAAGGAATTAGAAGTAGACAATAGTAGTATGTTGGTTATTGGCGGCTCACTTATCGAAGCCAAAAAGAAAATGCTCGAAAATAATCCCGTGATTGTGCTCACCGATCGTTCTGAGGAACTTCGTTGGCAGTCACAATTAGCTGAACACGGCCATATGCTTTCGTCGAACACAGAAGCCTACTTAGTTATTGATGGACGTGGGCTTATTCGCTATGCCAATAATTTCTGTGAGCGAGAACGCGGTTATGAAAATGGGGAAATGGTTGGACTGCAATTGCGTGATATAGAAATTGGCCGTGATGAAGACGGCGTAAGCGCTCGTGAATACACGCAGGAAGACATTGAACAGCGCTTGGATAATTGCTTGCGCCGTGGACAAGTAGAGCGCTATGAAGCATGGCATGTGCGTAAGGGTGGTAGTATTTTTCCAACGGATGTCAGCTTGCGTCCCTATCGCATGTCCAGTGAAGTGGTTTTGTTACTTACCGCCCAAGACGAATCAAGCCGTTACCGTCAATTACAGGCGTTAATGGAGGCACGGGCAGAGGCGGAGTCATCCAATAATGCCAAGTCAGCATTCATGGCGGTGACAAGTCATGAACTGAGGACCCCATTGACAACCATCATTGGTTTTTTGGAATTGTTGAAATTGGATTATGGTGAGGGCGAGGGTGACCTTCCTAATTACCTTGAGTTAATGCATAAGTCTTCTAAGAGCTTGCTGCGTTTAATTGAAGACATATTGGATTTTACGAAAATAGAATCCAAGGCCTTAAAACTCGATATGAAATCCATAGATATGGTATCATTTTTGAATCAAGTTAACGAGCGTTGGTTGATGCGCTTTGCAAAAGAATCAGTTGAATTTGTTTTTGAGCCAGTTGGAAATATTGATGGGACGATGAAAAGCGACCCCGTACGTCTCAATCAATTGTTGGATAACCTTATTGGTAATGCGCAAAAGTTTACAGTGACTGGCTCAGTGACTTTGCGTGTTACGCGCAGTACTGATTCTTATTGTTTTGAGATTATCGATACGGGATGCGGTATTGATGAATCACATGTGCAAAAGATTTTTGAACCATTCTATCAAGTTGATGACGCAATGACACGTCGCTCAGATGGTACGGGTTTGGGATTGTATATTTGTAAAAATTTATCGCATATACTTGGTGGGGCGATCAGTGTTTCCCGTAGTGATACCAGTGGGTCTTGTTTTGAATTAATCATGCCACTGCAGGGGCCGCAGTAAAAGGCCGAACGCTTTTTCCTAACAAAAACGAAATATTATGGTGTGCTGGGCTTATCGGTGACGAGCAGGAGTGGGTGTGGACAAGCGCTAAAACTAATACGTGTTCCCGGTTGTAATATTTTACATTGATGGGCGCCATCTATGTAGAGGTGTATCCCAGGTATGCCGGTTGTTAATTGTAATCCACGTGGGGGGACTTGTGTGCCTTCGCATATGTTTATGGATCCACGACGTGTAAATGGCTCACGTACTTTAAATAAGAGGGCTGGATCCTGTGCAGGTACGGATGGCATGCCGGCACTATGAATGGCACCGGTGCTGCCTGCACTTGAGGAGATCCATACACCAGAGGAAAATTGTTGTTCACTGACACCATCAACAGAAATCGTATAACGCGTCATTGCAGCAGGATTGTTATTGGTGAAAAGGCAGTCATTTAAAATTCGATATTGTTGCCGGTCACCGTCGATATCGACAATGAGTCGTGGAATTTGTTCAATATGATGTTCGTCATCTAGCCATGCATGAAAGCGGTCTGCAAATTGATCGCGGTTACAGCGGGTGTAATTGCCGACACTGCGGCTTGGGTCTGAATTGACGGCGATAATTGGTGTATTGCTGATGAGGCCGCTAACGGCTAAAACAGTGCCATCGCCACCAACACTGACGATAAGATCTTTGCCAATCACATCCTGACTGTGTAGTTCTTCGACTCGGCGTTCGCAGACGTCGTGCTGACTCAGTGTAGAACGAATAAGGTCTAGTGATTTATTGTGCTCAAATTGACCTGTGCGTAGTGACTCAGCATTGGCGGCCCCGCTTTCTTGAAGTCGCGCTAAATCTTGATCACTAAGCAGGGTGACCTTGGAAGTTTTGGCGATTAAGAGTATGTGTTTGCGTGGTGACATAGTAGGTGCTTAAGAGTCTGTGCTTTAATCGGCCTACTGCAATTCAATTTATAAGTTTGGTCATTTTTCGACAGGTATAGCTACGATTATAGGTTATTAAAACGGAGCCGTGTTTCTTGGTCGCATGCAAGAATATCGTCTAAACTAGCGTTTTTAGTATCAGGAATGAATTGTAGCGAGGATTCTAAGTGTTTGAAGATATCGGTGAAGCTGAGTTGTTCTGCTAAAAATCCAGCGACAGCACATTCATTGGTTGCATTAAGAACGCAGGGTCCAAGCTCGCCAGCAGCAAGGGCGGCACGTGCATAGTTGATGCTAGGAAAATATTGATGGTCTGGGTCTTCAAACGTTAACTGCGCAATCTCAGAAAAATTGGGAACTGCAACTGGCCCGGCAAGATGGCGTGGCCAGGTTAAGGCATATTGGATGGGCGTGCGCATGTCGGGTAAGCCTAGTTGCGCAATCACTGAGCCATCTTTATAGGCGACCATGCTGTGAATAATACTCTGTGGGTGTATGAGTACACGAATATCATCACTTGGTATAGAAAATAAATGGTGTGCCTCAATAAGTTCTAGGCCTTTGTTCATCAGCGTAGCGGAATCAATGGTGATTTTTTCGCCCATATCCCAGTTGGGGTGTTGTAGAGCAGCAGCTTTGCTAATACTTGATAAATCTTGACAGCCACGCAGTGGACCGCCGCTGCCGGTTAACGTTATGTGTGCGACTTCGTCTAATTGGTGCTGTTCGAGACATTGAAAAATGGCTGAGTGTTCACTGTCTACAGGAATTATCTGCGCGCTATGTTGTTGCGCACAGCGCATAATTAAGTCACCAGCAATGACCAGCGGTTCTTTATTGGCGATGCAAACGCGTTTGCCAGATTCACAGGCCGCTAGGGTCGGTGCTAATCCAGCAGCACCAACGATCGCGGTCATCACGACGCTGTTTTGATCCGAAGCCGCTATGTCATTGAGCGCCTCTGGACCTGCGCTAACCGTGATGGGGTAGGAGGCGAGGGCCTCTTTTACGGCTGCGTAATGGGCTTCGTTGCTGATAACAACCTGCTGCACATTATAGGTAATGGCTTGTTCTATGAGTTCTTGGTATTTATTGTGCGCACTAATCGCATGGATTGGAATCTGCAAATGTTGCGCTACGGCTAGTGTATTGACACCAATACTGCCAGTAGAACCGAGTATGCAGAGGCTGGCTGGCTTAGGCGCAGCACTCATATAATTATATCGTCCAATGCGTGTAGAAGTGCAGCGTTTTGTTCCGGTGTACCCGCTGTAATGCGTAGGTACTGATTAAGTGCAGGATCAGACCACCAACGAATAAGAATGCCACGGGCTTTGAGTGCTTGATAAATAGATTCGGCTGCCGGGCCAACATGACAGAGTAGGAAATTGGCTTCGCTTGTTGGCCAAGTCCAGCCATATTTAGCTAATGCTATTTCGAGTTCTTTGCGGGATGCCAGTGTCTGCGCAACGAGCTCACTGTGGTAGTCCGTGTCGCTTAATGCAGCCTCTGCCGCAATTTGGCTCATGACATTCACATTATAACTATCTTTTACTTTATTTAATTCCGTTATCAGGGTTTCGTTTGAGAAGAGCAAGCCGACACGTGCCCCAGCTAAACTATAACTTTTAGAAAAAGTGCGAATAACAATGAGATTGTCGAAATCATTTATTGCAGGTATAAGGCCACGTCTGGCTTCGGCATCACTGGCAAAATCTACGTAGGCTTCATCAACCACGACTATGCCTGAGAATTCTTGGGCAATCTGTCGAATGTGCGCCGGACTTGCGGCCGACCCAGATGGATTGTTGGGATTGGCAATCAGGCACAGGGCCGCGTCGGTTTGACTAATGGCGGGATCAATGCGCCAATTGCAGCTTCCGTTTTCTTCACTGATGAGATAGGGTACATGCGAGATGCTGACATCTTGTATCGCCGCAAGGGTATCGTAGAGGCCATAACTTGGCCAGGGGCAAACCACATCGCAGCCGGGTTTGCAGATGCTGCGGTAAATAATGGTGAGGCAGTCATCTGAGCCATTACCTGCGAGTATCTGCGTTGGCTTGCATCCATAGAGCGCGGCAGCCTTTTCGAGGAGGCCTTGAGCGCTCGGACTTGGGTATTGGCGTAGCTGGTCGCTTGCGAGTTTGCCAAGGGCTTCGAAAACGCGTGGTGATGCTGGCCAGGCACATTCATTGGTATTGAGTTTGGTGGCTTGGTTAACTTGCTCGCCGGGTACATAGGGATGCATGCG
>CBDUFM010000240.1:0-5247 GCA_965366325.1 uncultured bacterium | reverse complement strand
CTTGTCCTCCGTAGCCGAGGCGAGATTGAGTATCTCAATCGTGCGAAACAAGGTAGATCGCTGCTTTTTGTAAAGTTGCACCATGAACGGCAAGTAATTGTTGCCTGCAAACGCCATATATTGTTCGCACATGTGCAGCAACTGATCGCTGTTCTTGCCCAGCACCGGATCAAAGGCTGTCACCGATTCGGGCTTATCCAGATACACCTTGACCGTTCCAGACAACACAGAAATCAAATGATCGGTTTGCTTTTGATGGTCACTCAGGTATTTCTCCAACAGTTTTTGCGCCGAGCGATCCATCTTTAACAACAGCTTGATAAATATGTCGGCTGCGTTATCCAACGTTCGCGCGTATTGGTGCCGGATGAGGACGATGACTAGCGCAAACCGCTTATTCGGTTTGAGCTTCACCAGCTCGGCGTAATCCAGAGCTTTGGCCTCATCAATGAACTGCTGGTGTTTGACTGGGGGCAACCCCAAATCCGTGGGCAGAAGCGTTTGCAGGGCCGTCAACCATTCCAGATATTGGATGTACGCATGGATGTTGCGAGGCGTTAAGCGTTTGGGTTCATTCTTCAGAGTGCTCCAGCCAAAACCACTCAGCCCTGAACTGGCGCGAAGAATATCGTTGATGCGCTGCCGACTTTCGTCCGTTAAAAATCCACATAATTGAGCGTAGTATCGGGTATTTACCTCCGTCCTGGCTGCTTGGCATATTCGTTCAAGCACGCTGAATGCCGGGAGTTCATAACGCTCTTTGACCAAATACTCCAAAGTAACATTGATGATGTCCGGCAGCGCTTCCTTGGTCGTCGCCGCTTCCTGCGCCCAAGCCTGTGCCAGCTCGGATGTTTTGATCGTATCGTAGGCTTTTATGTTGAGATGACGTCGAACCAATTTTACATGGCGATCTTTCGATCCTGAGGTGTAATAGGTCTGTAGATCATTCAGTGTCACCCGGGAACGACACTGGTTTTTGATGTGTGCGACGATAACCTTTGGTATTTCACCCAGCGGAACAAAACGACCCAATCGCTGCGTTGTTTTTAGTTGAATCAGCAACCCCAGGAATGCGGCGCTGGTCCGCTTACAGTGACGAAGAGCAAATTCCAGATCTTCGGACGTGGGCGTGTACACATCCCCCAGCTCGTTTGGGGTGATGTCCGATTTTATGCGTGGATAGGCTGTTTGATAAATAGCGGCCATCAGCTCATTTCCCTTCCTAATGGTTATCTAATTATGGAGACGGAACCTACGATTGAATCAACCACCACCGGTGTCTGACGAAATAAAGTGTTCTACGCACATCACTTACCACTATTCGACGCGCGTACTTTCCCTTCATTGGCAAATAAGAGGACAGATGGCTAGGTACGGCCGCTCCGCGTTCGAAATTATCAATTGGCGTTCCGAATTTTGATCGTGTTATTTCGGAGACGAATGCTCAAATTCAACATGTGAAACTAAGCTCAACCTGTTAACCGAACCTGAGTTAGGGAAAAACGTTATACGTACTTTTGTCATCTGAAGATGGTGCTGTCTACGATGCCAACTTCACCGGCGAATTTCAAAAACTGAAATAAAGCCGCAACGCACTAACGAAACTGCCATGTTTGGTGAAAACCAGCATGGCAAATTTTTATCCATTATCACAACGGAAAATCTATGTCGTGGATACTTACCAAGTACCTGATCACAGCTGCACTTCGCATACTTTAATGACGCTTTTGATGGACCGCTGGCATACCCACACCTAATCAAAACTTCATTCGCTGAATTCGCACCGCGTTAAAAATAGCCAGCAATGCCACGCCGACATCGGCAAAAACCGCCTCCCACATGGTTGCCAAACCGCCAGCACCCAATATCAAGACCACTGCCTTTACACCGAAGGCGAGGGAAATGTTTTGCCATACGATGCGTTTGGTTTGTTTGCCGATGGCAATGGCGGTGGGAATTTTGCTGGGTTTATCATCTTGAATGACAACGTCAGCTGTCTCGATTGTTGCATCACTGCCTAAGCCGCCCATCGCTATACCGACATCACTCAGCGCGACTACCGGTGCGTCATTAACACCATCGCCGACGAAAGCAACGGTTTCATTTTGCGCTTTAATTTCTTTTACCTTGTTAACTTTATCCTCTGGTAACAAATCGCCAAACGCATTATTGATACCTAATGTTTGCGCAACAAATTGCACCACTGAGCTTTTATCGCCACTTAGCATAGTGATGTTAACGCCGAGTTGTTTCAGCGTGTCTATCGTTGATTGCGCGTCCTCCTTTATGCTATCGGCAATGGTCAAATAGCCAGCGAATTTACGGTCGTAACTGATGGCAATCACCGTATGTACAATGCTGGCAGGATCTATATCGTATTGAATAGAAAATTTGTCGAGCAACCTGAAATTTCCCACTAGCAATTCCTTGCCGTCAATTTCAGCTTTAAGCCCGTGGCCAGAAATCTCTTCTACCTTGTTCAAGATAATTTCGTTATCAATCGCGCCTACATATTGATTGATGGCAGTGGCTACCGGATGTGTACTTTGACTTTCCAGTGCATTAACCAGCTTGAGGATTTCATCCCGATTGACATCAGGCTTCAGATTGACCTCTTGTACTTTAAATACCCCTTCGGTCATGGTGCCGGTTTTATCCATCACCACATGGTGAATTGTGGAAATGGTGTCTAGAAAATTGCTACCTTTGAATAAAATGCCATTTTTACTCGCAGCACCTATACCGCCGAAATAGCCCAGTGGAATACTGATTACCAACGCGCAAGGGCATGAGATCACGAGAAAAATTAGCGCGCGATACAACCATTCGCTGAACACATAAGCTTCGACAAAAAAGTAAGGCAACACACAAATGGCAACGGCTAAAACAACCACGATTGGGGTGTATATTTTGGCGAATTTTCGAATGAACAATTCGGTAGGGGCTTTTTGTGCAGCAGCGTTTTGTACTAACTCTAAAATCCTCGACAGCTTGCTGTCGGTATAAGCGGCGGTAACTTTGACTTGTGATACGGCATTGAGATTGATCATCCCCGCCAAAACTGCATCGCCTTTGTTTTTCGTGTCAGGTTTACTTTCACCCGTTAGTGCGGCGGTATTGAAGGAAGCGGTTGCGGATAAAAGCTCACCGTCCAAACCTAATTTTTCACCTGCTTTAAGCTGGATAATATCGCCAATGTTGACCGTCTCTGCTTTGAGCGTAATGGCTTGATTATTTCGTAACACTGTTACTTCGTCAGGGCGTTGATCGAGCAGCGTTTTGATATTGGTCTTGGCTCTTTTTACTGCCAGGGTCTGGAACACTTCGCCGATTGAATAAAACAACATCACGGCAACACCCTCAGGGTATTCGCCAATCGCAAAGGCGCCGATCGTTGCAATACTCATCAATAAAAATTCAGAAAATACTTCACCCTTGATGATGGTTTCAACCGCTTCTCTCAAAACCGGCAGGCCAACCGGTAAATAGGCAGCAACGTACCAGCCAATGCGCAGCCAACCAGTAAACCAGGTTTGCGGAAAATAATTATCCAGAATTATTGCAGTTAGCAATGCAATTAAACTGACCGCAGCGGGCAGACACAGTTTAACGTTATTGTTGCTGCTGGCATGATCGTGGCCATCATCATCGCTGTGCTGATCTTGATCGTCAGTCGCACAGCAACTATCTCTCACAGGTTTGTTTTTTATCAGCGCATCAGCTTGGGCATTTATTTTATTTTCTTCTGTGCAGCACAGTTGTTTTCCCTGCGCATCGTAATCGTGTGTATGGTTCATAGCGTTTCCGTTACTTTAAAATAGGAACTAAAGATGATTGGCAGGTATTTAATTACACATCAATCGATAGCAGAATAATTAGTCTTATCAAGGTCGTCATCGGCAATGCCCCTGTGAGGAAACCGGTCGATGACCGGGCAATGTGCCCCGGTCATCGGTTTTCATTTAACTTACGCAATCACGCTAAACACTGAGTCTGCGTAGAAAATTAAGTCTTTGATGGGGTCGAGCTAAATTTGCTATGAAGCCAGTGATATAGAACTGGTAACACCAACAGCGTCAGTAGCGTCGAGGAAATAATCCCGCCGATAACAACTGTGGCCAAGGGGCGCTGTACTTCCGCACCCGTTCCCGTATTCAGTGCCATTGGCACAAAACCAAGACTTGCTACTAATGCGGTCATCAGGACAGGACGTAAGCGAACAAGCGCCCCTTCCGTCACAGCCAACATTAAATCCCCTTTTTCATGCCAGAGGTCGCGAATAAAAGCGAGCATGACGAGGCCGTTGAGGACTGCCACACCGGACAGTGCAATGAAGCCTATACCCGCCGATATGGACATGGGCATACCTCGAATGGCTAACGCCAGCACGCCGCCCGTGAGTGCCAAAGGCACGCCACTAAAAATAATTAGCGCATCTTTTAGTGAGCCAAAAGCCATGATGAGAATGCCGATGATCAGTAACAATGTCAGTGGCACCACAAGAGAAAGGCGTTTACTTGCCGATTCGAGTTGCTCAAACGTGCCCCCGTAATCCAGCCAGTACCCTGGGGGCATATCTACCTTGGCGGCGATTTGCGCTTTAACATCTTGCACAAATCCGCCCAGGTCGCGACCTCGTACATTTGCCGTCACAACCACCCGACGCTTGCCATTTTCCCGGCTAATTTGTGCAGGCGCGGGAGAAATGTCGATGGTTGCCACTTCAGAGAGCGGAACATAATCGCCGTTAGGTAGTGGCACAGGTAAAAACTTGAGCTTCTCGACATCGCGTCGTACAGCCTCCGGTAATCGCACGATGAGTTCAAAGCGTCTATCACCCTCATACAAGATGCCTGCACTTTCACCACCAACGGCAGCAGCGACCCAATTTTGAAGTGCTGAGACATTCAATCCATAGCGTCCCAAGGCACTTCGATTCGGAATGATCGAGAGTGTTGGCAATCCTGTCACTTGCTCAACACGTGCATCGGCCACACCCTCTACCTGACTCAGTGCTTCGAGGATGTCATTAGCCGTCAGCACCAGCTGATCGAGGTCATCGCCAAACACTTTGATGCCAAGGTCGGCTCTGACCCCTGAAATCAGTTCGTTGAACCGCATTTGTATGGGTTGGGTGAACTCATAATTGTTGCCCGGTAATTCCTCTAACGATTTTTCCATTTCCTCAACCAACTGCTCTTTGGTCTTATCGGGATTGGGCCATTCGGAGCGAGGCTTTAAAAT
>CBDUFM010000239.1:0-5247 GCA_965366325.1 uncultured bacterium | reverse complement strand
GGGAGCAACCAAGTGTGGAAGAATTGGCGTTACTAGAACATACCGCCGCAGGCCCCGGAGCGCTGCAGGTAACACATGCGCAACTCTGGCAGGCAAATGCATTCAGGCACGCTGGGTCCAGCTCTGATTTTTTACAGGAGCTGCTGAACCATGTGCGTAGGATAAAACAAGAATCTATAATGACGACAACAGCAGCACAAACAGCACCGTTAGCATAAGAGGTAGGACAGAGATGGTTGATTTTGATGAAGTATTAGCACTCGGCACGACGCCGATTCCAGGCGATGAAGTGGCTGGAGTCTCAGTGCGCTATGAGCCAGAATATGAAGTCATCAGTGCAGAGATGTCAAAATTAGAAGGCCTCGAAGGTGAAGAGGTTAAATGGTCTGTTGTTACAGAACACGCAACTGCGTTACTCCGTGATAAAACGAAAGATGTCTTAATCGCCGTGTATTTAGCCGCTGCTCTATACGAACAAGAGGGGCTACCGGGGTTAAATTGTGGCATTAAAATGTTACACCAGATGTGCGAAACGTTTTGGGAACAGGCTTTTCCTGAAGTAACGCGCTTGCGAGCACGTCGTAGTGCACTTTCATGGTTTAGTGAACGTATGGAAGCACAGCTCCAAGCGAAGTTAGAGTGGACCGGAGATGAACTCAAAGCCGCCCAAGACTGCTTTGCAAGCTTAGAGGCCTTTCGCGCCTATGTTTACGAGCCATTAGACAATGATGATGGCATGGGCGGCATAGCGCGCAATTTGCGTGAACGATCGACACAAGCTGAGGGCTTGGGTGCCGCAACGGAAAGTGATGATGGTGCAGAGGCAGCACCGGCTTCAGATGAATCTGCAGTAGTCGCACAGCCAGGCGCTACAGCACCGCAAGCAGCGGTAGCGGACGGTAAAATCCATACGCGTGAACAGGCCTTTGCTAAATTGGCCGAAATAAATCAATTTTTGACTAAAACAGAACCGCACAGTCCCATTGGACCATTATTAAGCCGGGCAATTCGCTGGTCGAGTATGGAATTCGATGATGTATTTAATGAACTTATGCAAGCGGATAGTGATGCCTTAGATCGTATGCGCGCTCAATTAGGCATACGTACTCGCAGTTATGACGATTAGAGATTTAAAATATTATGACCACTTATAGATATGTTTTATTTCTTATAATTGCAACTGGGCTACTGCTGGGCGTCTTTATTTTGACAGCCTTAGACAAAACCCCTATGTTGCTGGAGCAAGCAAACAATAAATCTGCGGCAAAGGTCGCAATCACAGAACCTGTCGTTAAAGATGCCGGAACGATGCAGTTACACGATGAAGATGCACAGGTACACATTCATAAAAAAGTGCTGCGCGTCTTATGCTGGGAAGAATATTTTGAATTAGAAGACAGCGAAGATGTGGTGCCCTTAGCAGAGCGCTCACCGATTTTGCGTGCATTTATGCAGCAAGAAAACTGTCGTATTGAATACCAAGAATATTCAAATCGTTGGAATATGATTGAGAATGCACAGTCTTTTGTCAATTATTATGATTGCATTATGATGCCAGCTGAATTGGTGCCTACCTTTGTTGGGTTAAACCGAATTTGCACCCTCGAAACAAGAAAAATGCGCAACCTACGTCATATTGATGAGCAGGTGAAAAAGAAATCCGGTGATTTATGGGTGCAAGAGCGCTTTGCGCCTTACGCCTATGGCACAACTGGTTTGTTATATCGCCGTTCTGCATTTAAGGTTCGTGCGCCGCGACTGAAAGACATGTTTGAGCCATCTGCAAGTTTAATCGGTCGCATTGGTTTGTTAGACGAGGCGTACATTACCTACTTATTTGCTTTTTTACATTTAGGTGTCAGCCCGGAGTTAGCCGAAGCGACCGATGTCGATGACTGTACGGCATTGATGGAGCCTTTATTTAAAAAGGGTGCTTATTCGGTTGTCTCTTCAGACACCGATGATTTATGGGATGCTTTGGTTGAAAACAAAATAGATGTTTGCCCGATGTGGGCTGGTGATGCTGTTGATTTTATTGAGCAACAAGAAGAAAAGGGCATCGACGACTACGCCTATGTTGTCCCTAATGAAGGCGGAGAGTTTTGGATAGACGGCTGGGTTATCATGACAGATGCACCTAATCCTAAATTGGCCAATAAATTTATTAATTATTTGTTCGAGCCATCAGTACATGCTGATTTTGCAGGGTATATATATTACGCGGCGCCAAGTCAGGCGGCGCGTGATAACATGCCAGAGGATTATAAGGAGCAGTTAGAGATCGAAGATATCTATCCGAGCTCCGATTTAATAGAATCCTTATCACAAGTAAATATTTGGTTAGATAAAACACGCGATAGCTTTGATTACCTCAAAGATTTATTGCCAGATTAGACCCAGCTCAAATAATGCTGTCCCTACTGCTTATTATAAGTATCCCAGCTGCTTTGTTAGGAATAGTGTGGCAATGGAAACACCGCCAAAAAATATATGCACTAATAGACGCGCATAATTGTAAACTTTGTGGTGAACCATTAGACGAAGCGCTTTTTGATTTTTTGGGCAAGCCGAGTGCAAGCGATATAGCTTCTTTGGATAAGTTTCAAGCAAGCTACGCAAGCTCTAAGATTCGTTGCGGTAATTGCGGTGGCTATTTAATCTGTGCTGACAATGGCATGCCGATGAATGGCTATTACGATACCTCGACATGAAAATCAATTTAAGCCTTAAATCCAAAGAATGGCACCCACTTGGTGAACATAACCGGATACGTTGTCTTTCTTTAACAGAGATGTTTGAGGGTCAGGCGGCGTTGATGGAAGTCACTTTAGAAATTGAGTGGCAAGGCGAGATCGAACAGATTAAACTTAGTAGCGACAGCCCGGAATACCATTTTAGAGGTCTACAGTTCTTGTATAAAGGTGGCGGAACTTACGAGGCTCAAGTCGACATCGTTTTAGTTGACTACGCCTAAAATGAGCAGTTTATAATACACAGCATCGCGCAGTGGATGCCGGGGATGTCCACGCTTTGACGTTGGAAAAATCAAAACCACGTTCATATTGTGCGCATTGTGACTCTTATAGCTGAAACATCTTTTTGCATACGTGATTGGGCAGCCTGGCTACCTGGTGTCGAAACACGTGAGGAGTGGCAGCAGTGGGCAGAAGACCAGCAGCTTGGGACAGAGCGTGCATTTGCCCTGCAGCAAATACCGGCAGCGATGAGGCGGCGTCTAAGCGTGCTGGGGAAAATGGTTCTATCCTGTGCCTTTCGTGTAGTTGAACATCAAGCAAACTTGCCGGTCATTTTTTGCTCGCAACACGGTGAGCTGTTACGCTCAGAAGCTTTGCTCGGCGATATATATGAACAGGAGGCATTGTCTCCCAACAATTTTAGCATGTCAGTGCACAACAGCAGCGTCGGTTTGTACTCGATTATAGCGAATAACCACGCTGCGATGAGCGCGCTATCAGCCGGACCACAAAGCTTTGAATCAGGTTTGATTGAGGCCATTGCTGCCCTGGAAGCGCATGGTGCCCAAGAAATCTTGCTCTTAATCGGTGACGAAGCTGCAGGGCCATACTTCTCATCGCTTATGGACTTGGCCCAGCCACCCTATGCCATGGCACTGCTTTTATCGACAACGCAGGGTGAGCGCATTCATTGTCGCTTTGAAGATAGCCCTCAGTCAGGGCCCCAAGACACAGCGCTGCCATCAGGTTTGGCATTCCTACGTTGGTTGCTGTCTTACCGTACTGAGCTACATATGCCTATGGATTCATGTCGCTCCGTTTGGTGGCGTGGGACAGAAAACAATACGTAAGTCCTTTTAGAAACATGATATACGAATCATTGCCGGTTGCGGTTCAATTGTTTATCTGTGCTAAATGAGCACAAGTGTTGGCTAGCTAAACTTGAATAGAGTTCTAATCTATGTGCTTAGGGCACACAACGATCTGTGTTTGAGCGTCAATAGAGGATTAATGCAGCATTTATGAACGATTTAGAGGCAGAGCTAAAGAGCTTGATTATCGAGTCATTAGAATTGGAAGACATTACCGTTGCAGATATCGCATCTGACGCAGCACTCTTTGGTGGCGACTTAGGATTAGATTCTATTGACGCACTAGAATTGGGCGTCGTCATTCAAAAAAAATATAAGATCTCAATTGATGCAGAATCAAGTGAGGACAAATCACACTTTAGCTCGGTGGCTAGTCTGGCCAGTTTTATTCAGCAACAACTTCAGCAGTAGCTAAGCATCGTCTCCAGTCGAATTAGGATTCTAGTGTGCAGGCACTTGCATTATTGAAGACAATTTTACATGATACCAATGAAGATGTCATCATAGCGCGATGGGAAAACCAATTAATTTCACTGGCCCAATTTAAGAATGACTGTGCGCATTGCTTAGCACAGATGCGCGCCATAGAACCTGATCATTGTGCGCTGTACATTTCCAACCGTTATCAGTTCATGGTCCATTTTGTTGCGCTTATTTTAGCAGAAAAGAATATTTGCTTATTGCCAAATGTTTTAGCGGAAACTTGTAAACAATTACCGGCTACGAGCACGCTCATTGATGATGCGCGCGCAGAAAGCACGCTGCTTGGTCAGCATGTCGCTGTAAAACAAGAGCTGCCCCTGTGCGTACCGGTCTATAAGCAAAGCATATCTTTCCAAACATCAGGTAGTACTGGTGCGGCAAAAAATATTACCAAACAGATTGCGCAGTTAAATAATGAAGTGCTCGTCTTAGAGGCGATGTTCGGCGGTGAACCGAGCGCACATCTATCGAGCGTGAGTCACCAGCATATTTACGGGTTTCTGTTTGCCTGCTGGTGGCCATTTCTGTGTGGCCATTGCATAATTGATAACTGTGTAGATACACCTGAGTCGCTCAATTACTATGCGCAGTCTATAGAAAGATTACCGATACGATTTATATCGAGTCCGGCTTTTTGGAAACGCTTTGCTGCCCTGTATCAAGGAACAACACAAGACTGCAGCAGGGTGAAACAACATTTCTCGAGCGGCGGCCGTTTATCTCCACAAATAGCTACAACAGCGGCAGAAATACTTGGCCAAGACATTATAGAAGTGCTCGGAAGCACAGAAACAGGTGGCGTGGCGACTCGCCAGGGCACGCAGTCAGCAGCATGGAAGCCTCTACAAGGTGTCTTATTAAAGACCGACGAAAAACAACAATTATGGGTGTCCTCGCCAGTTGTTGAGGGCGATGAA
>CBDUFM010000238.1:0-5255 GCA_965366325.1 uncultured bacterium | reverse complement strand
ACAGAGCACAAAAGAAAAGAACACAGAAAGCCACTGGGGTAAAACGATTGCTCATGACAAATCCTTGTAACGAAATCCATTGCTACAAGGCAAGCTCTACACTGCGCTTTGGATAGCTAGGTGAGTCCATCAGCCTGTCTTGAAAGGCTGTAGGGGCGGCACGTTAACGATGCAAGTGGTCCCTGCAACCCATGTTAACACCATGCCCATCTAATGCAGTGGCACTAACAGCAACGGAATTAGCAACCATACCCCAAATAAATAAAACCAAAGACATAGTCGTTCACTCTGGCACCGCCTCACCACCGGCATCATCGTCAAATTGGAGTTTGTTATTTCGTGTCCTCGCAATACGTGCTTATCACTTATCACTGGCTAGATACGGCCTTTTATCCTTTTGCTCTTTTACAATTTTTGAACTTCCAAGAGACGGTGGTTTAATGAGCTGTCCATAGGTTTAGCCTGCCAGTTAATTTGTATTTAATTTTTCATACCCAATACGGCCTGCATATAAAACGATAAGACTACGCGCGCATCGCGATCTTCGCTCTCCATAGGATTATTGAATACGCCTTTAAAATACCGCCCATCCAATATCGCTTCGGTCACGATTTCATCTCCATCTGTAATCAGGCCACTTGGATATGTACTCAGATTCCTATCAAAAACCTTTGCCTGTTTGAGCACATCGAACTTAAGAAAGTCAGTTTTGTCGCCAGCGGAAAGATTCCTACCAAAGATTCGCTTTGCCTCATAGCGAACTATCGCTTTTGATGACTGATCTTCCGCAGAAGGCATCACATCTATAACACACAGAACAGAGCCACTAAACAACTCAAAATGCCAAAAGCGAATGACATCAGACTCCTTAGATACGTCTTTTAAACTTATTATTTCCAAGTCCTGACCAGCCTCTATCGCTTCCCAGCCTTGGCTCCCAGCACCCCTTTCGGATATGCATGATGCAAGACATGCACAAAATATAACTATTTTCAGTAGGCTAAACTTCATTCCTGCTCCCTGTAGCTCAAAAGATAAACGTAGCCTGTCCATAAGTTTGCAACATTGAGCGAAACGAAACCGAATTCCAACGGCTATTGCCTGTCCATAAGCCCTTGGCTACAACTAGCATGTCTAAAATAACAGAACATTACTGCCCCGATTGCGATTGCCCTATTTCACCCTCAGGTGAAGGTGGATTTCGACAGGCATTGATATAAAGAAAGGCGCTGCCTATTACAAAAAAGACTAGTAAAGCATATGCTGTATAATAATTCATATGCTCCCATTCCTCAATTAGAAAAAGTCCCTTTTCTGTAATGCCAATATCTGATAAAATCAACATAATTAATTGACATGACCACAACAGCAGCCCCCAAGCCCAACCCCATTTATACGCTTTATAGGCCTTAAACTGACTAGTCATTCGTAGCAATCCTCTTAAAACAGAAATCGTCTCACCAAAGTGACCTCAATTTAATCAAGGCCGTATCTGAATCCTGTCATATACACTAGGCCTTAGACTCATATAATCAATCTGGACCTAGCGAAACCCTCACAACGGCGCTACACGTTCAACGTTTAGCGAGACAAAGCCAAATTCCACCTGAACGTGGCCGTAAACATAGAGTGGCTGGGTTTCGGATAAGTAATGCCCGTAGCGTTGGTAGACGCGTGGGAACCAGGTTGTTTCTAAGATACCGGTTTCGTCTTCTAGGGTGACGAAGCTCATTAAAGAACGGCGTGGCTCTTCGAGTTCCTCACCGTTTTCGCCTTTGCGTTGAATCGCGGTGACTTGTTTGCCGGTGATGCTCCAGGCGCAGATTTCGAGACGCTGGCCTTCGCGGGTGGCGTTCACATTTTCAATCGACTGGCAGCGACGACGCTTCACCAATCCCCATAAACATAAGGGATGTCGATACGGCAGACAGCCTATCGTTTCGAAGCGCTGGCGCCAAACACTGCGCGGGCTGGGTGATGCTAAATCCGGTGGTTCGGGATCGCTGTAGCCGAACAGTCGATTAATTGATTGCGTAAATACTGTTTTTAATTTTTGTTTCCCTGCGTGCGCAATATGCACGGATTCTATAATCCATTGGCGTTGGGCTTGATTATACGAACGCAACAAGGCGTTAAATGCGCCGGCCTTTTCTAAGGATAAACATTCACGCAAAGCCAAAGGGCAACGTAGATAAAATTCAGTAAAGGTTTTAAAGCGGCGCTTGCGTGACTCCGCTACAATCTGCAAAGCGTGTGCTTTGTGTAAATGCGGAATACATTGCAAACCCAGACGGATGCTGCGGCCACCATGGGCGCGCTTGGTTGGGTAATCACTGGACAACACACAGGGTGCGCTGATTTGGATGCCGAGGCGCCGCGCTTCTTCGACGTAGGCGCTGCGGCCGTAAAAGCCTCCTTCGTTACTCATTACCCGCGCCATAAAATAAGCGGGATGATGCGCCTTTAAATACGCGCATTGAAAACTGACCATGGCGTAACTGGCGGAATGCGCCTTGCAAAAAGAATAACCCGCAAAGCTACTGATCATCGACCACACATGCGTTGCCACAGCATCCGTCACCCCACGCGCTGAGCAGCCATCCATAAATTTAACCCGCACTGCCTGTAGGCGTTCCATCGTATCCGTTCGCCCCAATGATTTGCGCAGATAATTCTGGTCCCGAGAACTAAAACCGGCTAATTCTTTCGCCACCAGCATCACGTCTTCTTGATAACTGAGGATACCGAAACTTTCCGACAGCAGATTTTTTAAGACCGGATGCACAAACCAGTCGTCGCAGATAATACCCGTACGCCGATACGCATGCAAACGCTCTAAATAGGTTTGAATCCATTTATTAGCTGCTGGACGCACAATGCTGCTATGTACGACTAGGCGATCAAAGTCACCGCTGCCTGCCTTCGCATTTAACTGACGCATGGCTGGGCTTTCGATATAAAAACAGCCCATGGTCTTACCCGCTGCAATCAGGGCACAGGTTGCTAAATCATCCTGCGGTCGCCATAAATGTTCATCAATACTAATTCCATCTTCTTGTAAATCCTGAATCGTGTCACGAATCACCGCCAAACTACGGTTACCTAAAATATCTATTTTCAGCAGACCCATGGCCTCGGCACCATCTTTTTCCCACGCGATAGACGGTAACGGTTCACCATCAATGAGTTTCTTTGATGGGTGTGTCGGCACCAACATAGCGGTCGGACAGTGGGTAATAATCAAGCCACCGGGGTGCAGGCCATAGTGACGCGGGGCACCAAATAAACGCTGAGCCTGCTCAAAAATCGGCAGCCATTTGTGCGTGAGCACAGCCTGTCCGCCAAAACGATTCAGTTGACTGAGCTCGCGTTTGACCGCAGTGATTTTATCGCGCTTCATATTATGCACACGCGCAACCTCGCGCAGCACCGACCATTTACGGTAATGCAAATGCGTACACACCATCGCCACATGCTCACGACCGTAACGTTGAATCGCCGCAGAGAAAACTGCGTCGCGTTCGTCCCAGGGAAAATCCAAATCAATGTCAGGCGGATCTTCGCGCTCGGGCGCCAAGAAACGCTCAAAGACTAAATTATAACGAATCGGATCAACATTGGTTAAGCCCAAGCAATAACAAATAATGCTGCTCGCCCCAGAACCACGGCCACAGGTACGCCGACGCTGGGCTAATTCATAAACTGTCAGAATATAACTCGAAAACTGTTTGCGACTAACAATGTCTAACTCAAAAGCCAAACGTTCTTTTGCTGCGTGCAAATTACCATGCTCATAACGCTTGCGCAGACCCACCGCACATTTCTCTAATAAGACCGTATCAGGATCAGCGTGTACATGTGGCGGTAACTTAATAAGAGGCGACGGATGATAGCAGCAACGCTCCAATAATTCACAGCCGCGCTCAATCGCCTCCTCGTGGCCACGATAATGCGCCGGCATAGTCAGCAATGCTTCTAGTGAAGCGATGTCATCACGCGCCACCGCATCGCCTACACGGCCATTCTCACGTAGGGCCGCTAAAACCGGCAGCATCTCTAAATCCGTCTCGTGGGAAAATCCACAAATAGGTGCAGCGACTAAAGGAATTCCGGTCGGCGCCTGCTGCAGGTTGACACTGCTACGCCAATACACTTCGGCCCCTGCCTCGCGCAAGATTTCCAACCATTGCATATCCTGCACCAAAACCAGTAAACCGCTGCAGTCTGGCAAAGCTTGTTTACGATATATCCAACGCTGCAATAAAAACGCATCACGATGTAAGGCACTTAATAACTGGCTTAGATTCACATAGCCCTGTTCACTCGCCACTAAAAACACCAAGCGTTTGCCATCATCAGTTTTAATCTGCGCGCCGACACCAAAATGCGCACAGTCCCACTGCTGACGACAGGCCGGATACGCAGATAAATCCGCTTCATCAGCCAGCAATAAACGCTGCGGCTTTTCGCGCGTTCCCAATCTCGCGCTGATCACCGCCCATTGTGACGGACTCAGCAAACTATTATGTAAACTAAAATGCGTCTGCGCTGCAATTAATGGCAACGGCAAACCCGCATGACGAAATCCCTGAGCGACCTGCTCTGCAAGCTCTGCCAGGCCACTACCTGCGTCAGCGCGAGCCTGTGGCTTCCAAGATTGAATCGCAGTTGTGTGAGAAGCAGTTACGTGAGAGAGCGTGGGCATGGCCCATTGATAATAGGTCCATATTGACCTGTTCAAGATTTATTCAGTGCGTTTTCTAAACCCTAACAAGAACCTAAGTTACTCCAACTTAGCCGCCAGTAGTGAGTTTATGCGCGCGGTATTTTTTCTCTGATCTCTTCAGGTAACTCATCAATACTATTTATGACGACTACGCCTGGCGAATCGTTGTTAATGTCTGCGCGCATTTCATACATGCGTGAAGTACCGAAGGTGCGCGCCTCATTGGCAATAAAAAACGCTCTTAGTTCTGGCCATTTTGCCCTCATGCCCTGAGACCAATGCGCCAGCACTTTCACGCAATCACTGCTTAATTGGAAGCGATCAGCTGGCAAATACGTAGAATCCCAGACGCGCACCAGCTTACCCGCCTTGTCCTCAATGAGTTTTTCCAAATAGCTCGTCATCTGCATCGCCATAGCATCAGTGTACAGATTCAAGGTCCTTAAATAAATGACGTCATCAGTGATGCTCACCTCAATGATACCCTCATCGTCGCCCTCGGCAAAGCGGAGTACCTCCTTCGTCATCT
>CBDUFM010000237.1:0-5257 GCA_965366325.1 uncultured bacterium | reverse complement strand
GTTGGAATTCTTCACTGTGGGAATTTCACAAAGCGTAATTGGTTTTTTAGCTGGCCCCATTTCGATCCGCACCCACAACGGCAATTGAAGATACACAATCGCCTTGTGCCCGACCGGCACATGCAAAGGCGTTACCGTCCGAGCGACCATTGGACGATCTGGCAATACTGGCACTAAGCGGATCGACTGCTCGCTCTTAGCAGCTACCCAACGTTCGAATTCGAGATCCTCAGGTGCTGCCTCCTCAATAAGACTCGCCTGCCCCTCATAGGTATCTGACCCAACGTCATAGGCTCGATAGGCCTCATCGTAAGAGCGCCCAATTAACCATTCATTTTCTGAACGTTTAATCCAAAACTGTAGTGGGCCAATGCGGTAACCATTGCTTTGCTGCAGTTCAAATTGATGCGATTTCCATATAGACATAATTTAATTCACTTATTTTCTTTATGCCTTCGGCTTACTACGCTTGCGCTTTTTGCGGCTCGGTGGCGGAACAAAACTTTTTAGAGTCAATTGCTTACCATAGCAGAGTAAAATATCACCAGCAGCCAATTGCGTTTCTGGGCTGGGATTAGGAATCGTCACACTATCGCGCTGAATACTTAAGATCACCACATCCATAGAACGCAGACCACTGTCCACAATCGTTTGCCCAACCAAATTTGAATCAGGACCTAAGGGAAATTCAGTAACGCCGTAGCCGTTACGCAAGGTGAGACGCTGACGGATATCAACCTCAGGAAGCAGCACCTCTTCTTCTATCAAACTGATAATCGCTCCGGCCACATCAACACCCGTAGAGGTTTCAATACCCTCTAAACCGGGAGAGGAATTTACTTCCATCACTTCTGGTCCATCATTGCCCTCGAGCATATCTACACCGGCAACGCGCAGGCCCAGTATCTGCGCGGCATGAATCGCAGTGCGCTTATACTCTTCGCTCAACTCAACCACTTCTGTCAAGCCACCGCGATGCACATTACTACGAAATTCATCACCCTGAGCGACACGCCGCATAGCAGCAACTACCTTATCACCAACGACAAAGGCACGAATATCTTTGCCACGACTCTCGGCGACAAACTTTTGCACGAGGACATTTTGCTTGGCGACTTCCTGTAGGGTTTCGAGCACTGCCTCAGCTATTTTTTGCGTTTCAGCTAAAATAACCCCAGTCCCCTGTGTACCTTCAAGCAACTTTAAAACGGAGGGCGTCCCAATGCGCTCCAAGGCTGCAATCACCGAGCGTTTTTCTTTGGCGAATATCGTATGCGGGAAATTCACTTTATGCCGACTCAGCACCTGAATACTACGTAATTTATCACGCGACACACTAATCGCATGTGATGGATTTAAGCAAAAAACACCCATCTGCTCAAATTGACGAACCACCGCCGTACCAAAAAACGTAATCGAGGCACCAATACGCGGAATAACCGCATCATAACTCCGCAGCGGCTTGCCATTATAATACAAGTCCGGATTGCCATGTTGAACATCTATCGAAAAATGCAGCGAATCCAAAACCTTGACTTCGTGACCACGATCTTTGCAGGCCTGCACCAAGCGCTTGGTGGAATACAATTTGGAATTTCGCGATAAAATGGCAATTCGCATGAGCTTCTCGGTTTCTACTTTCAGTCGTACGACTCTAATTGTTAAGCCACGCGCTCTGCGTCATCACGCATCGACAGGTGCAGCAAATTCACTATGCTCAGTCATCTCAGTCTGAAAAGCCTCAACACGATCTGCAGCAAGATCAGCACGGTCTGGATCATCAAAAATAGCCAGGTTCAAGGTCGCATCACCCTCATTCACCAAAGGAATGGTCGTTCTGCCAATGACGATGCCCGCGTGCTCACTAATCACCAAGGTTTCACTAAGATCCGTAGGATGATTGATCACAGCCAAGGTGTCGCCAACAGAAACCGACTCACCCAGCGCCACCACCGATCGCATCAGACCCGGACACGGGGCTCGCACCCACGATGAACGCTTGGCTAAGATGGGTTTTTTAATATTCGACGTGCGCTCCTTTAAAGGTGCAAAGACCCCTAAATAAGCCAAGGTGCGCAAGACGCCACGCAAACCTGCACGAATCGGAAATTCACTATAGCGCAAAGCTTCGCCACCTTCATAGACCACCGTTGGTATATGCAGGTTATTCGCTGCCTCGCGAATTGAACCGCCGCGCAAATCACTTTGCAGCATAACCGGGGCACCAAAGGCCTGTGCCATTTCATTGGTAATGGGATCCGATAAATAGGCACGGATTTGCGGGGTATTTTGACGGTGACGCGCAGCGGTGTGCAAATCGATACCATGGGTACACTTACTGACCACTTCCTGCATAAACACATAGGCCAATCGTGCGGCCAAGGAGCCACGATCGGAACCAGGGAAACAACGATTTAAATCACGCCCATCCGGTAGATAGCGACTGCGATTCGCCAAGCCATAGATATTGACCACCGGCACGGCGATCAACATGCCCTTTAACGATTTCATCGCACGCCGCTGAATCAGACGACGAATAATTTCAATACCGTTGAGCTCATCACCATGAATTGCCGCTGAAACAAAGACACGGGGACCCGGCGCCTTACCGCGCGCCACATAGACCTCGAGATGGCTCGCATCCATGCCCATTGCACTCGGCACAGGAATACTCAGCCACTGACGTGAGCCGGGCTTAATATAAGTCCCTGCAATCGTGTAATGCTCTCGGTTTTCTTCCATAATCGCTCATAACTACCTTGTATAAGGCACCATGATTGACTTGACGGAAACGTCAAGTAACTACTTATGTATGACGAGCAGTAACAATCCAAATGAGATATTCCCTGAACGCCTACAAGCGATGCGTGCCGAGCAAAATTTATCGCAGCAAGATCTGGCTGATATCAGCAACCTACAAGCCACCGCGATCAGTCATTATGAAAATCGCACCCGCCGCCCCTCGCTCAGCAATCTCAGCAAATTAGCCAAAGCGCTCGACGTCACAGTCGATTTCCTCATTGGACACAGCAATGACACGGTTGCCGTAAGCGAACCACCAGACCGCTGCCTGATTGGTTGGCGCGAAACGGTGTCCATCCCGAGCTGGGGCATTAGCAATCTCATTGCAAAAATCGACACCGGTGCACGCACCAGTTCGATTCACGTTGCCAATTTAAAACACCTTGAAGGCCAACGCATTCAATTCGACGTAGTCTTACGTCGCCGTAAACCAGTTAAATTACAACCCGTCGACACGCACTATATCCGCCTCACCAAAGTTAAATCATCGAATGGCCACATCCAAGAACGCTTGGTTGTCCGTGAGCGTGTGCACATTGGCGACATTGATAAAGAAATCGAACTAACGCTCAGCGTGCGCGATAGCATGACCTGCAGAATGCTCTTAGGGCGCACCGCACTCCAAGAAGATTTCCTGATCAATGTCGACGATAAATTTATTGCCAACGACTAAATAAACGGCCTGCGATCCAAAACAATTTTCAACGGTACCCGTGTCTTTAATACACCCGGCAAGGATTGCTGTAGCTCAGCAAGGCAGCAAATACAGCCAAATAATGCGTGTAAATCGTCAAAACGAAGATCTGTTTTCAGATCAAGATTGAGTAAGTAGCTTACATAGCGCTTGGTAAAAGCGTGCAAAGCCTCCATACATTCATCGTAACGATGATGACACTGACGCAGGGCCCGCGTCAAACAATACACCCAATCAATATCGGCAAAACAAATACTTTCGCCTAAGCTCGGCCAATAATTTTTATGCCAAATTTCTAAACCAGAATCAATCATCTTCTCGGGATAACGAAGAGCCTGATGCGCATATTCCATATTAAATAAATAATGAAATGAGCCAGCTAAATAGGGAAAGACACCACGATCATCGTCTGTTTGCCCACGCATGACCACACGCCCTTTACGCCAATAGCCCGTCTCTGGGCAGACTTCATCGTAGAGCCATTTAAAATAGGTGGCAATCCATTCATCCGTCGCTTCACCATTCAATACCATCGATGCATAAATACCGGCACCCTGATGCGACTGTGGCCATGGATTATCCCAGTCCAATTGATCAAGAAACTGAGGTAATTGCTGCGGGTCTCGCCATGCATCCAATCCAGTTAAGCGATGCAGCGCCTGCACATCAAACAACTCCAAAGCTGCAATACAATGTGCCGTCGTATGAATGGGGTGATGTGTGCTCTCCACGAAAAAGCCTGTTTCCGATGCCTGCAAGGCCTGCAACTCATCAATGTGGGCTTGGCGTGTTTCCTGAATGCCCTGAAAAGCACCGATAGAATACAAAATATTACATGCGTCTGCGCAACCATACGGATTGGGCTGGCCCTTATCATCATCTTTCAAGGTCCAACGCAGGTAGGCACCAGGGCGGATCTCATGGCGCTGTACACAGCACAGCGCTTCATCTATAAATGCTTGTAAGTCGTACATTGTCTCTCCTATACTCTTCATCTCATTATACAGACCATAAACTACATAAACAGTGGTTTGAGAATCAAATTATCGATTAATCGTCTCATCAGCGCCGAATGCACACGCAGCAGCTTATGCGCAAACCCTTGCATCCACCAAGCCAGCAGCAAGTTTCAAACACGTAACGAGAACAAAACATGGATTCACTGACCCAAGCCACACTCGGTGCCGTTATTGGCGAAATAGCTTTTGGTAAACAGCTCGGCTGGCGCGCAGCACTGTGGGGCGCGATTGCTGGCTCAATGCCAGACATGGACGTATTCGCTAACCCGTGGCTCGAAACCCACGAGCGCATGCGTTGGCACCGCGGCTCCAGCCACGCTCTGCCTGGACTCATTCTCGGCACCGGCGTTGCCGCCGCGTGGATTCATTATCGCCAACAGATCTCGTGGCGCCCCGCGCTCATCGTCTCGTTTCTAGTCATCGCACTCAACATTTTAATCGATTGCTTCAACACCTACGGCACACAAGTCTTCGAACCATTCTCAGATCATCGCGTCAGCTGGAATTTGTTATTTATTATTGATCCACTTTTTACTGGGCCGCTGCTACTCGGTTTGCTCTGCGCACTGTTTATTCGCCCACGCCATCAGGCATGGGGACAACGCTGTATGTTAATTGGCGTTGGCCTGTGCATCTGCTATCTCGCCACTGCCACGATAAATAAACAACGCGTAAATTCCAAATTCGCAGAAAGCCTCGCCCAGCAAGGGCGTCATCCGTGAAGACTTCCACCCCGCCGGGA
>CBDUFM010000236.1:0-5264 GCA_965366325.1 uncultured bacterium | reverse complement strand
GTGATTAGAACAGCGTTTACTTTAATCGAACTTCTCGTTGTCATGGTCATTATAGGCATCTTGGCAACGTTAATTTTGCCATTTGTGGGTATGGGGCAGGATGGCAATGCTAAAAATGTTACGCGTGTCTTACAGACCCAGCTGGCGGTTGCGATAAACCAATTTGTTGCAGAAACCGGCTCGGTGCCATTGCCTACTGGCAGTGCGTCCGACCCATTAAGTGGATCTTGGTATCCAACGACGAATGATGGGGCATGGGATAAGCAACAGTTGGCCTGGCGCCTGACGCATAAAATGAGTATGGCAGAAAAAATTAAAATGAATGATGAGGCTTGGGCTGCGGAATTAGCTGTAGATCCCTTTCAGAATGAGCAGCATGTCTTGGATACATATGACATGTCCACTACTGCTGGGGTTGAGGCTGTTGATGCAATGATGAAGACTGCAATTGGCGGCCTGCCAGGGAATGCTTATTTTGATACGTATTATTTTAGGCTATCGACTTACTGGAATGTGTTGTCTGGAGAGACGAATGTTGATTATGAAGTGGGTAGAAATTCAAAGAATCCTCTAGGGTATGTAAAGTTAAGCGGGCGTGGATTTTACAAAGTACACTATATGGCGATGAAGGGTGATATTGCAGGTGATTTGGAGCGTCGACGATATCTAACCCACCCGTGTTTGGACCTAGCAGATTTGAATGATGAATTTGTTAACGACCAAACAATTATAGATGCGTGGGATAATCCATTAATATATGTTGCTCATTCTACGCCAGCTTATGGAGAGCGGCGTTACTATAATCGAAATGGCGGTAATTATGAAAGGCCAATTAGTGCTCCTGTGGGTGGACGGGCTGAAATTACTGACCGTAATCGTGATGGAAGTATTAATAAAGACGATTGGAAAATAGAGCCGCCTTATGAGGACCTGATTGATAACAACCGCGACCAAAAATTTGACGCGCAGGATCATATTGATCAAGATGGAAATGGGAGCATTGATAGAAATGACTGGGGGAGTATTTTGTGGAATGCTATTCCTGGTCGTGGCAGCAGTTTCTTTTTGGCAAGTGCGGGACCAGATGGGCTTTTTAATTGTTTGCCGCCGGAATCCGTGAATGACGATAATATATTATTAATTGAGGATTATAATGATTAATTGCTCTCGACTGGCTTTTACGATAGTGGAGATGTTAGTTGTTGTCAGCATAATGGCGCTTCTTTATACTATGATTGTTATGGCATTTAGCGGGACCGAGGAAGATTTGATCGCAGGGGACGCTAGTGAATTGCAGACAACCCTGCTGAAGGCACGTAGTTTGGCGATGGGTAGCAACCGCTCCTATGGTGTTATTTTTCATATAGAAAATGCAGGCGATGGGACGGTGTTTAAGAACCAGTCTATTCATGACCGCGAAGATGAAAGTTTTATAGGAAGACATTGGTACGCATTAATTGGGCCGGATAATTCTGCATTTGGCGGGGAAAGTTCTGGTGGAACCTCCATGCGCTCGGATGTGCTGCCGCCCGTGGCACTCATGGACAGTAATAATCGAACAGAATATACCTACTTTACGTTGGAAGATTATACCGAAGCAATGCAGAAGGTGCAGATAGGTGCTCGCCATTATCTT
Organism: uncultured bacterium; assembly: GCA_965366325.1. Lineage (GTDB taxonomy): Bacteria > Planctomycetota > UBA11346 > UBA11346 > UBA11346 > JANQLF01. The sequence continues at coordinate 3,628 of CBDUFM010000236.1, read as the reverse complement.
TCACGTGGCGTGCGTTTTCTGGCGCTTAGCGATACGGACGAATTGTACCCTGGACATACGCATGCGACTTATCCACGACCATGGTTTGGGTATTATGATGATGTAAGTAACACCTTATATCCGTGGGGGGCGTATAATAGAGAGATAGACGCGTCATGGGCATTGCCAGAAACGGGCTTGGATTATGAGGGCTTTGATGGACCTATTTCCTATGATCCTGCACAGGATACAAATCTAAATCCAGATGAGGTTTGGGGGCGTATTTGGCATCATTGGGATTTCGCAAACAATGTTTTGTCCGGCTCAACGGGAATTCATGCAGGGGAGTGTGTGCCTTCACCTGCAGCTGGTTCAGTCATAGGAACTGAGGATAAATCTATTTATAATCGCTATTTTGTAAATCGAGATTATCTCGGTCCAGATAAGACCCGCTTGGCTAAAAAGTCGCGCCCAGTGGTTAACGGTTATTGGTCAGATTTTATGATAGTCTTTGCGCCAGATGGCACGGTTAGTGTGGCCAAGGGGCATGCACGCGCTACGTATTTTAATACGACAAAACATTCTACAGATCTTGTCTCTCATGAATCTGGTCGCGCCGTTATGGGCATGGAATTTGATCAGCGCACTGGTTCGATTTCTATCACCCTGTGTCCTGATATAGATGCGGATGCTGATGCCCATCTTTATCCACAGGCAAGTGCGACGATGATTGGGCAGCAGGCATATAATGTATTTAATTCTGTCGAGGATGCTTTTGAATCGATAACGCCATTTGTGCGTGTTCAGATTAATCGAGTCGACGGGCTTGCTGTGTTGCAGAAAAACGAACATGTTGATCTGAATATTACTCCAGAGGATTTATTGCAGAAGGATCCGTATCCACGAGGTTTTCAATAGATGCGTATGAAATCCATGTATCGTAGAATGGGTGCTAAAGATGCATTTACCTTGCTAGAGGTGGCTCTATCAATAGGTATCTTGTCGATTGGATTGACGGCCATCGTTTCAGTGTATATGCTGGCCTTATCTTGGACTGAAGATATTCGCGTGAATTTAACCGCATTAAAGACTGGCCGTGCGGTGTTGGCGGATGCTGGGATACTTATGGACAGCGACAGGATTCCATTAAATAAGACGAACCGTGATACTGAAGCCAAAGGTTGGGTAAATAATTATTTTGTAGTTCGCAGCTATGATGATTCAAAATCCATTGTTTTGAATAACGACGCTGGGGAATATGTCGAAGTGAATGTGAAGGTGTATTACGGTGGTGACGACACGGATGGGCTACTAACCCATGAGATATTCTGTCATCAAATTTTGCCCAATGAGTACAAGCCATGATTCTTTCTGATAGGCAAGCTGTTGATTCTGCCAGAACGCGGCGCTTGCGACGTATGCCAAGAGCCTTCAGCGGAAACACAAGGTGTTTCAGGAGCTTAGCGCAAGTGTCGGCAGAAAATAATCAACGCGTTGATTCTGCCAGAACGCGGCGCTTGCGACGTATAAAAAGCGGCTTTACCCTGATTGAGCTGTTGGTGGCGACAACACTGTTTGTTACGTTAATGGGCATCGTGACAGTATCTTTTAATCGTTTATCGAATGCTAGTAATAAAGCATTGCAAATACTTAATCTGAACACTAAGGCTGATGCGATTCAGCGACAATTAGAAGCTGATATACGGGCGATGTTGCCAGTGGCAGCGCTACATTTACAGGTTGAAGCTGCGCCTTATACGCTGACATTTATGCGCCAAGTGAAGGATCTTCATCCAAGTCATTTTCGAAATACGACTTTAGAATCGGGTGTAAATCCTTTTGAATCGCGATTTTTTAAGATGCATAGAATTAGTGACACTGCTTGGATTCGGTATCGCTGGGGAGAGGGCGCCATTGAGCGCGGTTTGTCACGGGTCAATGAGATCGCTTTGACTGCACTCGAAAATAATGGTATGGATTATACCTGTAATACGGAAAAATATTTATGGGAGCCCATTTTTACTACGCGGCCATCTACCGGGGTTCATGCAAATGCCATAACGCCTATGGTGCAACGTCATTATGAATATTTTGAGGGCAAGGGTGCAACTATTGCAACGGTTGGTAGCGACGGTGGAGCGGCTGCCGCTGCTGCAGGGAAAATAGCCGTCTATAAGAATGCAACCTCGACTCTTTATTTGGGTAAAAAAACAGGATGGGGAGTGCCCGCAGGTCCATTGGTTTGGGAGCAAGAGCCGTATGATTATCGCCATCTTTATACGACGCTCAGCACGGGAAATGAAGATCAATTATCAGATCCAGATGTTTCTGGTGACGGTATTCCTGATGATGGAGTGAATGATGCATATGCGGTGCGCAACAGTGATGGCCAATCCTTGAATAAAGACCGCTTAAATTTACTTGGTGCTACTGATGACGATGGCGATGGCAACCTGCTGTATCCCAGTCAGATGAAGCCGCTTTTTGATGGCATTGAATATATGCACTTTGAATTGATTGGCCGTGATGGTGACATAATTGGAGCGGGTGATGAAACAGATCGCCTTGGTGATGGTGCTGATAGCTTGGATATATCAGGTGTCGATCCATCAACGGGTGAAGGATATGCGCGGCGTCCGATTGGCGTTCGTGTATCCTTTCTCTTGCATTCCATTAATCAGGGTGTGTTGGATGATGAGGATTGTGATGGTGATGGTGATATTGAAGAGACGCTGTCAGTGGCAATTAGACATGCGGTTGCGCTACAGGGTTTGGCAACTCGTCGTGAAGAAATTGCCGCTTACGAGAAAATAGCGTTGAAATATGGATATAGCAGTATTTATTTTGTTCAAGGAATTCAGGTAGGGCAATAAGGTAGGAAGTGAACACAATGAATTTTTATGCTACGCAATTACGTGTGACTATGTCGCAGAATCAACAAGCTTCGGCACTCATAATGGTGGTCTCTTTGTTGGTATTGATGATATCAGTAGCGATTACGTTTTTAGAATTGGTTGGCAGGCAGAATAACTCCACTATTGGTGTGGCTGCGCAAGTGAAATCGGAAATAGCTGTGCAGCAGGCCCAGGCACACTTGATTAAATGTTTTACTGACACAGCAACACGTCCAACAAGGCATACAGATGGCACGGAGGTGAAGTACTCGAGTTATAGCAACCAGCAATGGATGCGAGAGTTTGGGCCAGTGACGGATCCAGACGGCAATCCGTTTACGGACACTGTTGATTTTGCTGATGGCAGTCCTTTGCAGGGTAAAGTACTGCCGGTTGGCACGGAGAGCACCGGTCGGCCAAGTACGACGATGGTTTCCAATAGTCCTATGGTTAATACGAAGGTGCGTTTATACGAGCTTATGGACTTGTCTATGTTACAGTTTAATGAACAGATTAGGCGCATGTCTACGACCTTCGGGTTCCCTGAAACATTGGATCGCGCTGATACATATTATTTTTCACGTTGGCATAATATTGAGTATTTGGATGCAGATTTCAAAACGATTACCATTGACCCTAGCTTGTCCCCTGCTGATAAAGCAGATATTCGCAGGACGTCGCGATATGTTTTGCGGTATACTGGCCAAGCGATTGATTTACATGGGATGCACACCATTAATAGTAATTTTCCTCAT
>CBDUFM010000235.1:0-5268 GCA_965366325.1 uncultured bacterium | reverse complement strand
TGAAACCTCTTTGTCCGCTACCCAGTAATTCCCCGTAAATGCGACGGCATAAGCACCTTTATAAGTCTGCCCCGGTAAAAGGTGAGACAAACTCGGGTTATTCAATTCTTGAAACTTACTGCCATCTTCACCGTAGATACACCCCATAGGATACGGCATATTGTTAAGGATCGTTAATGACGATTCAATATAATAAAATCGCAATACAACAGAACCAACAGTCGCCTCAACAAAATACCTATCAGCGTAGTCTGGATCAATTGCTGGCGCAGCATCTGCCCACGTTGGCGTGACTGGAGGCACAGCAGCAAACAAGCCGAGCATCCAAAACATTAACATTACGCTAGATAGCAATTTCATTGCAAGGTCCTTACTGTCTAATTTCACTCGATGAATTTGGCGTATTGTTAATAATTTCCTGCATAAAGATGATATGACTATCGCTTAAATCTGGGTTTCCAGAATCAAGCGGACCTTCAAGCAGCGCTGTACCAGCATGGTCACTAGGATTCACGGCATAGACAAAATCCATGTTTTTCTGTGTCAGCTGCTTATCTTGCACCACATCCCACAAGACACTGCGCACGATCACACGATAATAATGACTTTTACCCATGTAGAGTCGCCCCGTCGCTGAAAATGGCTTTGTTGGATAATAAGATTCTTTAGCCAAAAACGGATAATGTGGATTATTACCATCGTCGAAGTCAAGTGGTCGTGGACCTACCCCAGAAACAGGAATGCTACCATCGTTATAACCATTGTAAGAACTCTCAGCGAAACCATCATGATTGAAATCTAGGGCTGCTATTTTGTGGGTATTACCTGCTGCGTCTTTATAAGAACTACCAAAGAAACTCATGCGCACGTCATTCAACAAACGCTCCATTCCTGCGGTGTTCACATGTGCCGGCAAACGCTCTACAGCAGGCTGCTCTGGAATAGTGCCACCACTCGGATCATTAGGGTCAAGAATCAGCCAGTTATTCCTGCCAGGCACCAATGGCTCAGGATCACCCGTTGCTGCTCGCGCCAATAAACCATTCTGAGCGACCCACGTCTCTGGCCTTTCTGGCGTAGAACTTGGAGCAACTGCACTCACATCTTCGCCAAGATTGTTTAAAAAACGGCGATGAACCGCATGGATGTCCCCATAATAAGTATCTCTCATATTCTTAAAAGAATCCCAATGGTCTTGTTTTGATAATTCTCCAGGAATACCATGCCCAGAATAAGCAATACGCGCACCTTCAACAGCCATAGACAAGGCATCAATTATATCCCAAATGTAATCTTCATAAACCACCATTTTCTTGCCGTTATTATCTTCATTCGCAAAGCCAGTAAAATTCTTAACATCTACACTCGGCCACCATGTCGTTAAACTCGAATCATTTTGACAATATGCATCGTAGGCAGTTTTCGCACTGTTTAATGCAATGTACGGTGGTTTGACAATATGTGGATTTGCATCTGCATAACGAGGACCAATTTCTTTACCTTCATATCCGGTGAGTCCATAAAAATTACGACTCATATCAGCCACACGTTCATACCAAGCCTCTTTTTTGAGCGAAGACCCAGACTCGTCTAACATCTCAGGCACCTGTTCCGTTGCAGGATTGCCGTCATGATCATAGGTTAAAACATTGCCACCTGCATCTGTTTGGAAATAATTCGGATTCCATGTGTATGCCTTATTGTTATAATTGTCGTCAGCCTCAAGTGGTGCCCCCTGTGTATAGGGCAGGAGATCAAACGTAACATTCTTGGTACGCCCCTGCGTGCCATTGCCCACTGCCAAACGTGAAGAAATGGACTGGAACACTGACCACATGACTGAACCATGTGTGGTTAATATATTAAAATAAAATGGGCAATCGACATCATCGCCGCGGTGACGCTGCAATTGTTCATTGATAGGTGTATATAACTGATGACGCAAGACATGCTTTCTTGACTTAAACCGCGTTCTGGTTGTCCATAAGTTCACATCAAAGGAATAGGTTGGACCAGGGTGAAGATACATGAGGTTTCCATGCACATATTCTTTACCTGACCCCTCCATTGCTTGTAAGAGTCTTAGCGAATACACCTTCGGTGAGGTAAGCTGTGCGTCTGAGCTCATCACAGAGTTCCACGTGAATGATTGCCCCACTTTCGCCCAGCGATTATCAATTGTCGGAATAAAATGTTTTTTAGTCGTTGATCCGACTGCAGCATGCCAATCATCCGATGTTGCTGGCTTACTACGCTGTGAGAACACACCACGCAGATGGTAATCATAGGCCGCTTCATAGGGATTAATACGGTCACCAGTTCCTATAGTGCCAATACGCAATAATTTATATGGCTCGATATGACTCTTCATTCCATACAAGGCTGCAGCATAACGATTTCGTAAATACGCAAATTCACTACGACGATCTCCGTCAATACTGTCACCATTGATATCCTCATCTAATTCAGCAGTAGAATAGGAACGCTCAGGATAAAAATTAATCCCATATAATCCGTTCAGATCAAATATCATAACGGCGTAACGTGATTTGTAGCGCGTTTTCCCTGGGTCAGCTGTTGGATTAAAGTCTTTGTCAAACGTGCCAACATCATAATACCGAGCACCATGCCGACTGCTCATAACCTGGCCATCTACACGCCAGCCGCCCTCGTAACCCATGGCCTTACTGCCACTCGTCCTGCCTAAGTTCAATGGACGAGTCATACCTATATCAAAACCACGATCGCTGCTGTTATCATAATGCGTCGTTAAGCCCTTGGTGGGCACGTTCATTTCTGGCAACTTCCAAACAGGGGCCCATTTCCCACCATAGCTCTCTAAGCTGAGATCAGCTTGAAACTCAGTACGCCATTTGGAATGAAACCCAGAATAATAATCTGCGCCATCCCGATCAAGATCGACAGCATGCTCCTGCAATACACGAATCGCATGCGCCTTCCCTTCCTGCAACGAAAAGTCAGCAAATAAATTGCGGACATTATGAGATCCAGCACCACGATACTGTGTCATCGTATTTAAAAATAGCGTCGCTAACATCGAAGAGAACAAGATGAGAAACAAACAGATTAACAAAACACTCGCGTTTCTATTCATCATGGAGTCCTATGGCACATCAATAACTTGAGTAATAACAACAGCGACAAAGCCATGTGACTCAATATAGCGTTTCATCAGTTCGTGGCTTCTATCTACCAACGGTACGTTTGACGTATTATAAAATTCTGAGCGAATCAGATTCATGCTTCCTGGCTCTGAATCTGGGTCTATGACAGCTGCATTCGAATCTTCTGGTGCATTGTGCATAACAAATGTTATGCGCACTTTATTTGGTCGAGCGTCAAGCACATCCTGTCGCTCACCATCGATAAGGCCCTCTATCCCGTTACGTTCAGCATCACTTAAATCTGTGCGCTGATCCACACTGCTGTAGCCTCCGGCCTTTGGTCGATAAAGATTCGCATCCAGATGCACGCCCTCAATATCAGTAGTCCCAACAGCAGCTTGAATTTCATTTCCCGCATTATCAATCCATTGCATCTCAAATAATTCAACGCTGTCCATGACCCTATCCATCTGTGATGGATAATCATGATTATCTGGCTCTCCCTCTACGCCCAATAGCAATATCTTATCTTTATTAAAATTCTCTCTTTTGTAATCATAAGCAACATCAAGCACATCATTTGCATCCGCATCATCATAAACGTCATCGTTATTTAAATCGACTTTGAATTTCCAGCCATCATTTGGCGCTGGCAACTGCGCTGCATAATCCTTGGTCACACCATCATTTCGCAGAACACCCGTATTCCCACGCGTATAAAATGGATAATTAGCAGCCATCAGATCGTTGTATTTTTGTCCCATTGCACTATCTAACCAAAAATAGGCGAATAACTGTGCGTCACTACGTGGCACTGTTACATTTTCTGCATCACCTTTATTATCAAAATATTTCATCTCACGAACAGCTATTGCCGCTCTCCCCAATACGGCAGTTTCGTTTAACTGCGTTTGATTAGACGTGCCTGAGTCTCTAAAATAAATCGTACGCCCCTCTTCCACATCTTCACCGTTAGCATCAAAATAACCTACCAGCTTTTCTTTTGGAGAAGCACCGCGACGAAGTCCAAATTCTGGCGAAAAATCCCACGACACCCATGTAAGCAAATGAAAACGTCGATCTACCGAGCCAGCCCAGTTACCCGGTTTGGAGTTACCGCCCATAGGCAGGCTGCGCATAAAAATACAGGCCTGAGCGTCAGCTTGACGATCAATTCTCACAGCTACCGCAGGATGTACTTTTGAGAAATCATCTTCTAACTTGCTCATGATTACACTAGCTTGGCTATAAATGCCAGCCAAAGCACTCGTGCGCGCCGACACTTCTGACATGTTATTCTGTGCAAATATTGCTAAGGCCAATAAACTAACACCCAAGCCAAGAGAAACCATCACTTCCAGTAAAGTAAAAGCCGTTCTCGTGCTGACTCGTAGGCTCAACACCCTTTTCATGTTAGCTATGCACGTAGCATTCATCTTCTGCAGCAACTCCCTACATCCTAGACAAGGGTCAGACCCAAAACCAGACAGTGCATTTCATCATAACGCATTGCAAATAAACAATATACAACAAATTAATGCATTGTTATAACAGAGACATGATCAACATAATACCAAGCTGTCATTGAGAATACGATGCCACTTTTGCATAATTCTTTATCCATTTTAACAACTGGAAACGCTCAATATACGGGTAAATGCAAGGCCAACAAGCATTCCAAAAAAACTTTCCGCATAAATGAGAGTAAACCCTCAAACACACTCATGCAGCACAAACACATCATAACATTTTTAAAATTATGTTTTTTTAAATATCAGATCGATTGCTGTTAAGCACACGAGCATAACCAACAACGCAGGCAACTGGGGCCCACTGCCTATGTAAAATAAACGCGATAATACGCAGCAACCAGACAAAAAAGCGCTGCAAAAAATACTAAATGCGTAGATACTAAGAATGATTTCACCACTGACACGCCTAGTATATTGCGTGTAGCAATAAAGGATCAAAGCGAAAAGCACCTTGCCCCAAGCAGTTATCCGAAGCCGTAATCCTAAGCCGCTCACCACCTTCTTAGTTAAGCAGCACAACAAAACCGATGCATGCACACTGAAGCAGAACGACAGCATCTGAAAACGAAACCAGCGCTCAATTATTTCTAACAAAACGGCTAAGCGTCAAC
>CBDUFM010000234.1:0-5290 GCA_965366325.1 uncultured bacterium | reverse complement strand
ATCCCATGGGTCGCGCGCTAAGAGCTCACACTGTGCATCTGGCCATACGCCTGTCATAAGCGGAAGTATTTTATCAGCCTGCGCTGAGCGAGTCTTCATAGTTTAATCCATGCGCGTAACGCGCGCGGCCAGCAAAAAACAAGGAAACAACAGTAAGCACATGAACCCTAATAAAGGATGATGGCTCGCTGCAACGATGGCGTCTAGCAAAATAATTCCACCGAGTCCCTTAATGACAATTGGGAAAACCATGTCCTGACGTGCTTCCCGCAGCGCAGCTAGCCATGGCCGTGCAAGCTGAAGAACAAACAGAAAAGCCATGCCGAGTAAAACCGCCAAGCTAACAAAGGCTAACACAAAGCGTCTGTCGTTAAGAAAATCCCAAATCCAATGTGAAAATACTGCTTTATAAAGGCAAGCACCCAAAACACAGGCAATTATGCAACCACCCAACAGTAACTCTAAACGGGTACCACGACGACTCTCTAATTCGGAAACAATCGTGAGTCCAAAAATATAGGCACAGATTAATAATGGATAAACACTCAACATCTCATTGCCAAGTGCACTCGGACCTAAACCAAAGAGCGATAAAACGGTTCGATCAAAAACATCATCACCGAGACAAAGCACCGCAAATAAAGCGTGTGAGAAACGCACCAAGGCCATACACAGACTGCCTAGGTAAGGCACATCTTTGACCAAGACATTATAGAGCATGATGAAAACCATGACGATGCCGGCCATATAAAAGGCTCGTTCACCAACGAGTGCTGCTAGCAATAAGGTCACTATGGGGAGAAAGCAGGCGGCCAGCACTGCTCGGGAATAGCGTATACGCCCCGATGGCAGCGGTCGATTGGGGTTGACCTCTAAATCTCGTTCGGCGTCAACAACATCATTCCACAGCATCCCAGTCATGTATAACAGAGAGCTGACTAAAAAGACCCACAGAACATTGCTGCCGTTATCGAGTAATTGTCCGGCGAAGGCTATAAGACTGAGCCCGCTGCCGCTGGGAAAATAGGCAACAGCAATGCTTGCTAACGTATTGCTGGCAATCGTGCACAAACCTGAAAAACGAATAAGGCGTAACCAATCAAGCATGGCCTACAATTCTGTAGGCCATGTCGATGAAGTCAAAATATGCTTTGTTACAAGCGTTAGCATGTTCAAAACAAGATGCTGCTATTTAGTGATTTCTAAGAGTTCAACATCAAAGATCAAAACTTGGTTAGGACCAATTGATGCTGGTGCTCGTTCACCGTAAGCCAAGTGGCTTGGGATATGAAAACGGTATTTAGAACCGGTCGGCATTAATTGAAGGCCTTCAGTCCAACCAGCAATAACCCCTTTGAGTGGAAATTCAGTTGGCTGACCACGTTTGTAAGATGAATCAAATTCTTTACCGTCGATGGTTGTGCCACGGTAATGCACTTTGACAGAACTGTCTGCCGTTGGGCGGCTACCCTCACCAGCAGTCAGTACTTCATAGGCAATACCTGAATCGGTAAAGGTGAAGCCTTCTTTGCCGCGGAGACTTTCCAAATAGGCCTTGCCCTTGGCAAGGTTGTCATTGGCTGCACCAGCGCTGCGTTTCTTGGCCTTCTCTTGCAAGGCAGGAATAACAACTTCCCAGCGAGCTTGCGCATCAACCTTTAATTTTTCACCGGCCAATGCGTCACGCATACCAGCGATAATGAGTTCCGGATTCAGGCCGAGTTGGTCTTTCGCTTGGCCAGCTTGCATGCCTAATTGCACACCAATCAAGTAAGAGCCCTCTTGTTCAAGGGTCATTTCGGCATTTTTCTCAACGGCCGGCGTTTCTTCAGCTTGAAGAACTAATGAGTGTGCCAAGCCGAAGCAAATGGCTAAACTAAGAGTGAGGATTCGCATGGGATAAACTCCAGGGTTCAAATTGAGGCCAGACTGTGTCTCTAAATCACCAACTGACAAGGCACAAGATCAGTCTGACGGTCGATTGCATGATGCCGTAGCCGCTGTTAGTATGCGCAGCAATGGCAGCCCGGCGTAGCACTCAATTCGCTAAACCGAAACAGGTGACGATCATAGGTGACAACAGCCAAGTGCTCATGGTTGTTGCCTTATTTGTCTCTGCCGGGGTAGACGTAAACATCTTTACCAGCAGTGATTACACTGAAGAGTCGGTTGCCCCCTTCCCTAATGTGACGTGCAATCGGGTCAAATCCTACCGCACAGCACCGCCTGATTTGAACGACGGTCCCTACTTCCTCTGTGTTGATAAGGTGAGTACGGCTAAAGCGATTAAAGAATGGCTGCCGGATACGCTGGCCATCTTCCATCTTGGTGGCGAGAAGCGTCGCGGTGGTCGCGGCAGCAGTCCATTCCTTGGTTTGGCCGAACCGCAGTCGGCAACCAGACGTAACCTAACCCGCCGCTTGGGAATTCTGCGACGCCTAGACCGCCTGCGCGACATGGCCCGCGGAACCGAGCTGCCTCTGATTCTTATGTATGGTGACCCAGATCCTGATGCGATCGGATCAGCTCTCGCACTGGCATTGATCTGGCGTTCAGCGGGCGCCAATCCAATCATTCGCTACACAGGCGAGATCCAACGTTATCAAAATAAGCTGCTGATTAACTATCTTAATGAACCAATCGACAGCTTGCGCGAAAGCGAACGCCAAGGTGCAGATCTTATAGCCACGGTTGATTGCCAACCCGGTTTTTGGAAAGAAAACCCACCGCATCCACATGTAATTATTGATCACCATCCTAAGTTACCGGATACCAATGCTGTGTTTGTAGACCTGCGCGAAAACTATGGCGCCGTCGCTACCATTATGACTGAGTATTTAATTGAAGGTAATTTTACTATTAACAAAAAATTAGCGACAGCTCTTTTATACGGTCTGACCACGGACACGAATAATTTGCTGCGCAATGCCTCCAGTGCAGATATTAAAGTGTACGACATTTTACATGGCAAAGTTGACCAGCATTTTCTAGCACGACTCAATGGTTCTCAGGTTCCGATGGGCTTGCTCGACTATATCGCTTGGGGTATTAGTCATCGCATTGTTTTGCGCGACATGATGCTTGTTCACTTTGGTGAAATACCGACACCAGATATTCTGGTGCAATCGGCAGATTTTATGTTGCTGACCTGCGGTATTAACTGGGTTGTCTGTGCGGGTAAATTTGAAGATAAATTAATTGTGGTATTCCGTGGCGACGGTCACAGACAAGACGTTGGCAAACGGGCTAAAGATGCCTTTGGTAAGCTTGGATCGGCTGGCGGTCATCGCACCATGGGCCGTGCTGAAATCCCACTTAATGGTGAGCATGTTGATTCTAGTATTGATATCCTCATCGAAAACCTGTTTAAACGCACGGCAATTAAACGTCGTCAAAAATGTATTCGCGCGCTACGCAATTACTTGCATGGCCAAGGCCCGACCGCACCGGATTATATTAACATATGAGCGACCAAGATTGGCTGGCCAGTTATCGCGATCAAATTGTCTGCGTTGACCTCAAGGACGGCTTTGTGTTGTACGGCACTCTGCAGGCCTACGACGATCAGGCACTCTCCTTTATTCAAGCGGACTTCCATGATCCGCGTGAGGCAAATAGCTCAAAGGATGTCTATGCCTTGGAAACCCAAAACATTGGTGTGCGTGTTAATCGTAAACAGTGCCAAATTCCACGGGCGAATATGATCGCCATATGCCTCTTGTCGGAGCTTGGTTAATTATGTTGCGCCTAGCCACCGCCATCTCTGCACTTATTGCCGCGGTTTGGATTGCAGGATATATTGCCATTGTTGCGCCAGTGATTCTCCAATGGATGCCCCCTGGCCAACAAAATGCGAATTTCATTTTTTGGGCTTCGGCTGGGTGGTTATTTTTTGCGCTTGTAGCTGTCTGTAATATCAGCCTTGTGGTTCATTGGTTCAAAAACAAACGCCCCGTACTCATGCTCCTTGTGGCTGCCCTTGTTGCGGGTGTTTGCCTGTTTCAAGCATTAGGCTACCAAGCGACGTATGCAGTCCTAGAGACTAGCGAACAGCGCAGTAAGCAGCATGAAAACACACTGCAGTATAGGAAACAGGATGCGCTGTTTCAGGTGGCGCATAAAAACAGCGAGCGCTTTATTGGAATCCTGCTTGCCCTATTGTGCATCAATATCGTGGTCAATCTTGGCGCTAATGTTTGCCTGCTTGATAACAGCAAGTGCAGCGAGGATTAAGGTGCTGCGTTACCTAGTCCTATGCAGCAGCTTGGTCCTTTGTTCCTGTGTTGAACATCGTGGTCTGGTACAATTGGATGCAGGTCAGCAGACAGCGGCTGTGCATGTCTTTCAAGACGGTCAGCTACTCAGCAAAACCAATGAGCAGCCTCTTGAAGCAGGCTTTAGCAGCCCACTTCCAACAGAAATGCATGTCGATGCTTGGTACCGCAATGAAGAGGGCCTGATCTATCGCTCTCATGTTCAGCTCAAGAGTCCGCGGCCATGGTGGCAACGCTTTCCAGCTGACTTGTTCACTGATGCACTGTGGCCCAAAACCATCACCGTTGATGCCGTCGATAAGCTGCATTTTAAGGCAATTGAGTCACTGGAGCCTAGCTATCTTGATCAAGTTGCTGAGGCGCATGGCTATGGCGACAACTACAACGCCCCGCATGAACCCTTAGCTGATTAGCCACCATTTGTGCCTGTTGCAGATCTAAGCATACAGACCTAATATTTACCCATAACAGGACTTGGAATAAGTTCTGGACTAGCTATTGTAGAGTAAGTGCGGAGTTTTCTATGTCTTCAACAATGATCCTAGCCATCGTGATAGGTATTTTACTTGTCATCATCATCGTCCTGTTGCTGACCGGTAATCGTAGCAATGACCGTGAGCAAGACGTCTATATTCCGCCCAGCAACGAAGATAAATTCAATACTACCTTCACCCCTAATACCGCTATCAATCAAACGGCCCCACTTGAGAAGGGTCGCAAAAAAGACAAGAAACCAGCAGCTTTTGTTAATGAGGCTCAGTTATCTACCGCTGGTAAAGACGAAACCTTTCTACCGCAAACGGCATCAACACCCAATGAGCAAGCGCCCAGCCAGGATGATGAGCCAGAAGCGCTTACTGAAATGCAGTCCAAAGACTAACGAGGCTTTCGTAGCAGTATGTCTTCCTGCCTGATTTTACCCTGTGCTGGCAGTGGAGCGCGGATTGGTGGTCAGTCGAAGCAGCTCCGCCTTGTGGCCCAAAAACCACTGTTTATTCATAGTATTTTAGCCTTTG
>CBDUFM010000233.1:0-5297 GCA_965366325.1 uncultured bacterium | reverse complement strand
CGGTTGGGAAACCACCACCACCACGGCCACGCAAACCAGACTCAAGAATCTGATCAATCACCTCGTCCGCAGATAATTCTTCTTCGACTTGTTTAAGCGCCTTGAAGCCATCGTACTGACGATATTCATCAATATTTAGTGGATTCATCATCCCATAGTGCTCAGTGGCAATACGCACCTGTTTATCCATAAACGAATTGCGCGCTGCGTCCGTACGGTCGATAAGCTTTTTGGTTATGTCCATGCGTGCGTCATGACGCAATAAATCATCAAGGGTATTTGAGACTTTGGTACTTAAACGTTTCAATAAACTGCCACCAGGGAAATGTTTCTCCACAATTGAAAAAGCATCTTCAGGTAGCAAATTCCCGTAAATAATTGGATCTTCACCGGGTTTAATAATTTCTACAACCGGTGCACGACTACTGAGACCCCAACAACCAACTGATTTAACGTGAATTGGTAGTCGTAAACGTTTAACGGCTTCATGTAAGGCGCGATAAACAGCGTCCGCACCCTGCGCAACATCACTTGAATCAAGCGAGATACGTATTTCACCAATACAGCCTTCCGGCGCCGGAATAACTTCTTCCTCTTCCATGCCAACACTGCTGGTAATTGGATTCTCAACCATATCGATGAGTAATTGAGGAACTTCCTCAATCGCAATCGGCCCTTGGATGACTTCGTCAACCTGAACCACAGGCGCAAGAGTACAACAACCAAGACAGGCGACTTCTTCCACCGTCACCTGCATGGCATCATCGGTATCCTTGCCATTTTCCACATCAATATGTTTAATGTGACAGATATTTTCCTTAATGGACCCTGCGCCCTGTACGTGACAAGCGGTGCCTGTACAGACACGCACTGAATGCTCACCCATTGGTTTATGTCTAAATGCTTGGTAAAAAGTCGATACGCCAACAATGTCGCTTGGAATAATGTCACTAATTTTGCACACGTGCTCAATACAATCGGGCGGCAAATACCTATGGACCTTTTGTATTTCTTGTAAAATTGGTAAAATATGTTCGCGCTTTTTGCCCACACGCGCAACAATATCTTCGACTAACTGTATGCGTTCAGCAGCCTCACGCGCTTCTTTTTCAATATCAGCAGCACCGTTTATTGCTTCGACAGGCGATTCTGTACTCGTCATTTAGGCACTCCTATACTATAAACATCTTTTCCACTTCGCAGATACATATTGCCTTTTTTATCAAAAGCAGGCGCAGCCTTCATCGGTATACCCGACTGAAAGCTACGTTTGAGTTCATATGTATCACCCGTTGCTACAACAAAAACACGACCATCTTCTGCGTAAATAAGTAATTCATCATTCACTAGCGTTGGTGAGCATATAAAAGAGCCCTCAAGTTGCTCTTCGTAAATCAATTTTCCTGAGTCACAGGCAACACAGGTAAAAATACCCGATGAATCTAATAACCAGATATACGTTCCATTGCTAACTGGGCTGCCGGTATCGGGCCACCCCCCGTCAGTATTCTGCCAAAGTATTTCACCCGCTGCATCAATTGCCGCCAGCGGACAGGCCATATTGACTACATAGACCACATCATTAACCGATATTGGAGTCGGTGCGACATCACCACTCATTAATTCATGTTGCCACAAAATTTCACCTGTGAGCGCATCATAGGAGATGACATGTGGGTTCCCCATACAGACTAACTGAGGCTTGCCATTTAAAACGGCAATAGACGGTGAACCCCAAGAGCCACCCATATCACGTTCTTTATCCCAGATAGCCTTGCCGGTCATGGTATCGAGCGCTGTCACATACGATCCCTCGTCTTGGTCAACTTGCACATAGACAAAACGATCGTAGAGAGCCAACGAGGCAGAATAACCATACATATTACCTTCAATGCCCACATTTAATGACCACTGTAATTCACCGTCGAAATTAAATGCAACCATATCACCATTAGCAAACACGGCGTAGACATTATTACCGTCCGTTGCTGCGGTCGGCGCCGCGTAGCCGGTAAAATCTTCTTCGACATGTGGGTGTTCTTCTGGACTAAATTCCACATCTTTCACCTGTTTACGCCACATGGTCTTGCCGGTTTTAATGTTTAAACAATACACATAACGTTGGGCCTTGATCGCACCGGTTACAAATAATCGGTCATTCCAAATAACCGGTGAATTTAAACCTTCCAATGCAAGCTTCTCATGCCAACGAGCTGATTGCACAGTCCACTCCTGTGCCCAAGTCGGCACTGAGACGCGTGCATTGGCTCCCATACCGCGAAACGAAGGCCACTGCGCAAGCAATTCATCATAGCTAGGGATTACAGGTCCGATTGGCTTAAGCGCTGCTTCAGGATCAACAAAACCAGGTGGATCATTCTTCACCGTCGCTGCTAAGGTGAATGCAGAAAAAGAAAGGAATACCACTAATACCCACACCGCACGTCGCCCAAGGCGCAGTTCACGCCGATGCTCTTCGGCCTTGTGTGGATCTGGACCAGGCTCTGGAGGCAACGGTTTATTAATCCATGCAATACGTAAGGACAGAAAGAAAATCGCCAGTGCAATGGTCAGCACGACCCCGCCTTGATTCTGCTTATTATAACGACTAAAGAATTGTTGACGTAAGCTATGATCTACATCACGAATGAGTAACTTCTGATCATCGTTATTGGGATCTGAACGCAATTGTTCTTTGAGCATTTCCAATTGCGTTGACTGCAATGGATCATCTTGGTTCAAGTTAATATGATTAAAAACTAAAAGAATAAACAAGATCAGTGAAAAGGCACCAGACACGATCGCTGTTTTCTGGGCAACTTTTTGCCAGTCGATCCATTCGCTTTTAACAGCTTCATCCTTAGGTAGTACTGGCCGTCTCATACCCGTGTCTCTCCAGACACATTGCTTGCAGCAGCATAAGTTGCAGCGCTAATAGTTGGGTCACCTAATGAATCTGGACAATACTCATAACAACGGGCACAACCAAAGCAGGTACCCGCATTGGCTTCATAATCCTTATGAGGGCGCAGAATAGATAACGACACTAATTTAATTGAAAAGACCAGCCCCATAAACAGACCTAACCAAATAGACCCCGCTGTCATTGATTCTTGGATATGCGCCGCAGCCGTATACAGCTCCTCGGGCTTGCGGCCTGTTTCCCAAAATGCTTCCGCGACTTCGTGGGCTGCTAAATTTTCCGCACCAAGTTCTTGCTCAAGCTGAATCCGATCCGCCAAACGCACCGTTGCATGCACACGCGACAAGGAGCCGGCGCTATACCAGCCAATAAGACCACTCAAGCCAATAATGAATGGAATGAGTGCCAAGACTAAAATAAGTTGCTTCTTGCCCTGTACATGTGCTTGGTCTTTTTCTGGAGCCGTGCTTTTATCAATACAGCCAAACGGACATGATTTCTCACAGAGTCGGCATTCGATACAACGGTCCTTAAAGATACTCACTTTGTTGAAGGAAATGTAACCCATGGTACGCAAGATGATCCCGTACGGACAAAAGTAACGGCAATAAGGGCGACCAATAAAAATACCAATAAACAGGAAGACACCACCAAGTATCAGCATGTTCATGCTGCCGGACATGCGGAACAAGGGAATAAAGGGGTCGTAGTCGCAAATAATGTATGCACTGCCGGTTGCCGCAAATAACACCGAAAAACCTAAATAGGCATACCCAATAAGGCCAAGACCATGGTCGAGCCATTTCGGCACCTCAATCGGCTTAAAACAGACCAAATCTTGCATAGCCCCGTGCGGACACACGGATGCACAATACGAACGACCAAAAAACAAGGTATAGATAATCGGCAAAAAGAAAAACGCTATAACAACCGTCGGCAAGATAAATAAGGGATCAAAGAAGCCCTGCGCCACATTTTGTATCGACCCAATCGGACAGACGCAGCCCTTTCGCCAGAAACCAAAATAAGCTAATGATGCCAATGATAAAAGAAAAATACCCTTACGTGAACGTTTCTTCAACATCAACCACGACGACAAAGACAGTGCCAAAGCCAAGATCGCAATATCAATAAATGCTTGGCGCTCTTCGATGCTCCACTGTGTCGGGGCCGTCATAAACGGGAACTCATATCCAGTGTCACCAAGATCTGGTGGATCCTGCGGCTCTGCAAAAACTGCGCTCGCCATAAACAGCAACAGCAAGAGTGCGGAAATAAACTTAGTCATAGAACTCTGCGTTGCGCTCCGTCTCTACCTTTTTCATTTCCTCTTGCACCTTAAACAGGTCGCCACCCTTCTGACCAGATAAATCCATCCAGTTATCTTCAGCCTTGAATAAATATGGCTGTGATGCGGGCACCTTCATAAAGGCATCAGATGGGCAAGCGATGGCAATCGAGCAGGAATCACATTGAATACAGAGATCGTGGCGTACCTGCAAATGCATTGCTCCGTTACCAAAACTTTCACAGCCATCCACGCACTTCGCACAACCAATGCAATTATCTTCATCAATGGTGTAGCCAAAGTACGGCTCTTCGATGAAGGTTCGGGTAATCGCATTAGTCGGACAAATATGGTTCTCGGCGCCTTCGTCCAGATTAATAGGATCTGGCTCAAAGTAGCCGGTACATAAATCACAATGTCCGCAAGTTGCCGCAGAGTGCACTGCTTTAACTGCTGATGGTTCAATCACACAATGCGTCGCACACTTGCCGCACTCAGTACACTTAAAAGGGTCCAGCTGCCATACGGAAGCATGGTCATCAAGGAATTCCCCCGTACCTTGCTTCGCCATTAAAGCGCCACAAATGCCGCCCAAACTTAAAATAGCCGCACCGCGAATACCGTCCTTAACGAAATCGCGCCGGCTGACATCATCTTTTTTAGGTTCAGACATGATCGGACTCCTGAACTGACTCACGGTTTTGAGGCTCATCATGCATGTCCGGTTGCGGCGACTCTCCGGCCTCCGCTGCACCCTTGAATTCTAACCCTAAAGGCAGGCCGCAGTTCTTTACCGCTAGACAGGCATCACAGATACTATTATTGACGCACTCTTCTCCCATTGCTCGGACAATAAATTTGCCCATGGAATAGGTGATGGCCGCCACTGCTGCGTAGCGCCCTGTCGAAAGCAAAAAATCCCTACGTGACTCTGTTGAATGCGTGTCAGTATCCACTTGGTCTTTCATATCATGCTCCCTGAGACTTAAGTCTGAATACACGGATCTGCTTACGCTCATTATCGAGTACGTAAATATTTCCAGCATCATCAGCTTCTATGTCATAAATTTTAGCCTGTTTGGCAAA
>CBDUFM010000232.1:0-5297 GCA_965366325.1 uncultured bacterium | reverse complement strand
CCCCAGTCTTTGAGGGCTTTGCCAATATCGCCAAGTTTTTTCGGGCAGCGTTTGCTCAGCACTTTAAAGTTCGGTTTCACGGTCACGCTGGTGAAATTGCTTTCATCACTTTCATAGTGCACGGCTTTAACATTTAATTCTTCCATTAAACGCGCTGCGCCATCGGTAACAGCTGCGCGCACTAATTCATCACGATGGACAATGGTTAAGCCGGCAAGTGGTTGGCGTACTTTGAGTTTGTGGTCTTCGCGCAATTTGCGTCCGAGACTACTGCTGCGACGAATGATATCCATTTGACGCTCGAGAGCTTCGTCAATTAAATTACTATTTACTTCCGGGTAATCATTCCAGTGAATCGACGTTGGTGCAGACTCGTCGACACTGCGCACTAAACGTTGATACACTTCTTCGGTAATGAAGGGCATGAATGGTGCCA
Source organism: uncultured bacterium (assembly GCA_965366325.1). Classification (GTDB taxonomy): domain Bacteria; phylum Planctomycetota; class UBA11346; order UBA11346; family UBA11346; genus JANQLF01. Next base: position 4,861 of record CBDUFM010000232.1, on the reverse strand, counting down.
GTAATTTCGCAAAGGTAACCAAGACTTCGTAGAGGGTGCTAAACGCCGCGCGTTTATCACCGTCATCTTCAGATTTCCAGAAGCGACGTCGTGAAGAGCGGACATACCAATTGGTTAAGTCATCAATAAAACCAACGAGACGCGGTACCACGTTAAATAGGCGGTAAGCATTCATTTCAACATCAATGTCACGGACCAAGCTTTGGAGTACTGATAAAACCCAGCGATCTAAATCGGGGCGATCAGCATGCGCTGGTGCTTCCCAGCTGCGTGGATCATAGCCATCGACATCAGCGTAGGTGGTAAAGAAGCTGAGTGTGCTCCAATACGGAATAACCACGGTGCGCACAATATCCTTTAAGCCATTTTCGCTAAAGCGTAACGGCTCACCGCGTACAACGGGTGAATTAATCATGTACGCACGCAGGGCATCAGCGCCGATGCTTTCGAGTACTTCGTTAGGATCGGGATAATTCTTTTTGCGCTTCGACATTTTTTGACCGTCTTCGGCCAAAATTAATCCATTAACGATGACGTTTTGATAAGTGGGCACATCAAATAAGGTGGTCGATAAAACCATGAGGGTGTAGAACCAGCCACGGGTTTGATCTAGGCCTTCAGCAATAAAGTTAGCAGGCAAAAACGAACTGGGGTCATCATTCCCTTCAAAGGGGAAGTGCTGCTGGGCGTAGGGCATTGAACCAGATTCAAACCAGCAATCCAATACTTCGGGGGTGCGTTTGTAGGTTTTACCGTCTTTTTCAAAGCTGACGTCATCAACAATGTGCTTATGTAAATCGTCAACGCGTACACCAGAGAGCTGTTCTAATTCATCAATTGAACCAACGCAGATGCAATCGGTTTTATCTTCGACATTAACCCAGACAGGAATACAGGAGCCCCAAAAGCGATTGCGGCTAATATTCCAATCTTTGGCGTCGCGTAGCCAGTTACCAAAACGGGCATTGCCAACGTGATCGGGCACCCAGTTCACTTTGTCGTTGTTGGCGAGCATGCGCTCGTTGAGGTCTTCTACTTTGACATACCACGCATCAATAGCGCGATAAATTAACGGCGTTTCGGTGCGTTCGCAGAATGGATAACTATGCGAAATCGTGCTTTGATGAATTAACTTACCTTCATCTTTGAGGCGACGAATAATAGCCTTGTCTGCGTCCTTGCAAAATTGGCCGACATATTCGGGAACCCGTGCGGTAAAATTAGCTTCTTCATCTAGGGGATCGACAATGCCGATGCCGGCTTCATTACAGATGCGGTAGTCATCTTCACCGTAGGCTGGTGCCATGTGGACGATACCGGTACCACTTTCAGTGCTGACAAAGTCATCTTGTAAAATTTGAAAGCTATTTTCATTGTCGGCAAAATAAGGGAATAAGGGTTCGTAATGCCAACCAGCAATGTCGCTGCCTTTAACGGTTTTTAAAAGTTCGTAATCTTCAGCATTTTTATAGTAGGTTTCTACACGGGCTTGAGCGAGGAGGTAAACAGCTTTGCTGGCTGTATCACGTACAAACACATAGTCGAGCTCAGGGCCAACACAAAGTGCAAGGTTAGCAGGCAGCGTCCAAGGCGTGGTCGTCCAGGCGAGCACCTGCACAGCTTCTTCAAGGCCGTGGTCCTTGCTCAGTAATCTGAAGCCTATGGTGACAGCAGGATCTTGTACATCTTTATAGTTGCTGTTGGCTTCAAAGTTGGATAGCGGCGTGGTGAGTTTCCAGCTATACGGCATGATGCGGTGCGCTTTGTAGATGCGCTTCTTTTCCCACAACTGCTTAAACACCCACCATACGGATTCCATGAAGTCTTTATCCATGGTTTTGTAGTCGTTATCAAAATCGACCCAACGGCCCATGCGGGTGACGGTTTTCTGCCATTCGCCGACATAGGTCTGAACCATCGAACGACACTCTTCGTTAAAGACATCCACACCTTTTTCTTTGATTGCCCCAGAGCCAGCGAGTCCAAGCGATTCTTGGGCTAAGGCTTCGATAGGGAGACCATGGCAGTCCCAACCAAAACGGCGTTCGACGTGATAGCCGCGCATGTTCCAGAAACGAGGGACAATGTCTTTGATCGTCCCAGCCAAGAGGTGACCGTAGTGCGGGGTGCCAGTCGCAAAGGGGGGGCCATCATAAAAAACAAAGTCACCCTTACCGTGGTCACCTTGACGACGGCGATTCGACTCGTGAAAGGCATCGCAGTCATCCCACAGCTTCAGAATCGATTGCTCGATCGCCGGAAACGAAACATTGTTATCAACTTTGGCAAAAGGGCTTGTGGACATGGGTGATTCCTGTGGATTCAGCGGTACTTATGACGGGCAGGCGGTTCTAGGCCTAGAGGCGCCAAAGGCAAGCTGGGCTAGCTACGAAAGCCATGTTATTTAGGCTCACGGTGGGGATTGGGAACAGAACGAGGCCCGATTCGTCTACCTATTAATGGAGATGTGTTATGTTGGATCAACGAGCGAGCAAATTGATGAATCAGATGCTGTTGCGTACACTACTTCTGGTGAGTCTGCTCTTAGCTAGCCTAGCTAGCGCGCCCATCTACAGCGTCGAGGTTTCGACTTTTCTGGAAGATTTTAGTCTCGGTGATCGTCAGGAGGCGCTGAAGAAACTGATCCCAGGCACCAACGATTATTATTTCTATCATTGTCTTGATGCCCAGCACCGCGCAGATAAGCAGCGCTTTGACGCCTTAATAAAGGATTGGGTGAAGCAGATTCGACATGCATCGCAACGTGACGCCCTCTTACTGCGACAAGCGATCATCGATTATGATAGTGACCCACAAGCAAGCATTACGACTCTGTGTACGACCTTGGGTATTCATTTTCATCACCGACCACCGAATAGCCAAAATCAACAGCATATTCCCCATAGCTTAGATCAGGCACTGATTAGTGCGCAAGCATTTGCAGCACAGGCACAACGCCATGATCGTTATGCGAGTAATGGCTACGAGGCTGACTATTTACCCTTTATCGATGCCCGTGCCTTTCCCATTTCGCGGCTGCGAGATTATTTACGTCGTTTGCCCTATCCACAGGCGCCGGGTTTAGTAGATGGCTTAGTCAAAGAACTCGCTGACCGCCATAGCCGCGGCTTTGGGTCGTTGCCGATTCACGAAAAATTGTTATTAGGACAATTACAGGAATTGCAGCGTCGCCGCCCCGCACTCGCTGCGGATGATCGTTTTATTCGCGCCATGCTGCAGCGTTTGCAGCCACGCGATGGATCAGCTTGGCGGGTGAACCCTCAAGAATATGAAGCTTATCTGGAGCGTTTATGGGGATACGTCGCAACGCTGCCAGCAGCACAAAATTCATTAAAAGCACATGTACTTTATCATCAGTTAGTTAATGATCGTCATTTGAATAGATTTAACCAAGAGCGTTTCGTGCAGTACATTCAATTGCCGCGTTCGGCTGTTTATGTCAATCCACAATATGTACGCCGACATAATCGTGACCATGTACGTTTGGACAATTCTTATGAAGCGCAAACTGGCTTAGCGCGTATTGGGTCTGATGAGGATATCATTAAATCCTATGTGGAACATTTTTATACGCAGGGTGTTGCTGTCGATGCTTTTCAGGAGTATCTGTCAAAAACGTATACTGATGCGCTTTATGCTGAAACCATGGTTTTGCTGGGGCGCGGTGATCAGGAGCGTTGGGCTAGTTGGTTGGGCGCAGAGCGTTATCGAGGCATTCAAGACCGTATTGAACTCGCCTTCACCGCACAAAATAAGGAGCGCTTTTCACTTGGTGAACAGGTATCCGTGCAACTGGCCTTAAAAAATGTAGAAACCTTATTGGTACGGGTCTATCCGATTCATACCGAAGCATGGTATCGCGATCAGCAAACGGATAGCTTCGGTGAATTTGATGTTGATGGCTTGGTCACGGAAGACGAACAACGATTATCATTCGATGAGCACCCAGCCTTGCGCCATGTACAAACGATTGCGCTGCCAAACATACAAAAGCGTGGTGTGTATATTGTGGAGTGTATCGGTAACGGCTATCGTTGCCGCAGCATTGTACGCCTTGGTGATTTACATGTTCGTGAGCGCCTCGGGACTGCAGGTCATGTACTGAGAGTTTACGATGAATCCTATAATCTCGTTAAAGATGCCGTCGCACATTTTGGCAATCATCGTATCGAAGCCGATGCTCACGGTGGTATTCTTTTACCATTTGCGACTGCTGCTGGTGCTAAGAATGTCGTCATCGCAGCTGATGGCTTTGCGGTAAATTATCAATTACAGCATATCCAAGAAAACTACCAACTGCAGATTCAAGCTCAGTTAAATAGTCAGGATGCATTAGCCGGTCAATTGGCTGAGATCTTGGTGCGTCCACAATTATTTTTACAGGGCGAACCAGTTAGTTTTGCTGATGTAAGCGATGTGCGTGTTGAAATCGATGCGATGACTATCGACGGTATTCATACGAAAGAAATGATTGAGCATGTTCGCATAAATGAAGTCGACGCATGGGCACATAGTATCCGCTTTCCAGATCGCGTGCGCAGTGTTACCGTACGTATGTATGCCAAGATCGAACAGATAAGCACGGGCACAAAACAAGATCTCTTTGCTGAGTCGACCGAGACCTTTAACGGCATGCTGCAAACACAGAACATGAACGATTTGTTTTTGCGTAAGCAGCAGGGTGGTTTTGTGTTAGATATTTTGGGGCGTAATGGTGAGTCCTATGCGCTTAAAGATGCACTCACGGTTCTTTTGAAGCATCGTGACTTTACCCATCACATGCATGTCGCTTTGCGCGCTGATGAACAGGGTTCCATTCATTTAGGTGCCTTGCAAGACA
>CBDUFM010000231.1:0-5308 GCA_965366325.1 uncultured bacterium | reverse complement strand
TTCAGCGATGATGATCAGCTATGAAGTGAGCATGGGCCTCAGTCTACTTGGCCTCTTCATGATTGTTGGTTCATTCGGTATGACTGACATTGTGGAATGGCAGGCGAACAACGCGTGGGGTGTAGTCGCACAGCCCATTGGTTTCTTCTTGTTCTTAACGGCGATGTTTGCTGAAACGGGTCGTACACCGTTTGATGTAGCCGAAGGTGAATCTGAGATTGTTGGTGGATTCCACACAGAATATAGTTCGATTAAATTCGCTCTCTTCTTTATGGGTGAGTACTGTCATATCGTTATCGCATCTGCATTAATTGCGACGTTGTTCTTTGGTGGCTATCATTTGCCATTCTTAGGCACGGAGGTTATTCGCGAAAATGTGACAACGGTTATTGGTGTTGGTGGCATACTTAAAGCACTCGTCTTGTTTGCTATCGCGAGCATGGTTATTGCACAAAAGAAACGTTACGCAGCAAAACAGGCTAAAGACCATGCGATTCGTATGCGCGAATACAGCGTGTTAACGGCCGTCTTAGGAGCTGCCGGTGTTGCTGCTGTTATCGCAGCGATTGTTGCCTTTATCATTGGCGATGTGGATTCGATGCATCCAGCGGTGGCAATATTTACAGCACTTATCCAAGTTGGCATTGTTGTTTTGAAAACCTTATTCTTCTGCTGGGTCTTTGTTTGGGTGCGTTGGACCTTACCGCGCTTACGCTATGACCAAATTATGGCATTAGGTTGGAAATATATGTTGAATATTGCCTTGGTTAACCTGGCGATTACCGCTTTAATCTTAAAAATGTTGGAGGGCTAGGCAGATGGCCAAGATAGTTCCACGCCCACAACTCACGACGTTTGAAAACCTTTACTTTGTAGAGATTTTCAAGGGTATGTATCGCACGATTAAGCATGCGGTTAAAACGTTGAAGAGCCCTGAGCAATTGCCAATTCTGAATTACCCAGAAGAGCAGCCAGACATTCCTCGTGACTATCGCTCTCAGCATCGTCTGATGAAGCGTCCTGATGGATCGTCACGTTGTGTGGCCTGCTTTATGTGCTCGACCGCATGTCCGGCTAATTGTATTAACATTGAAGCTGAAGAATCGGGCGACGCGCATATTGAGAAACGCCCAGCGGTTTTCGATATTGATTTACTGCTCTGTATTTTCTGTGGCCTCTGTGTTGAGGCATGTCCTTGTGATGCTATTCGCATGGACACGAAGAAGGCAGTGTTGGTCGATGATGCACGCGCGAATTTTATAATTGATAAAGAGAAGATGTTAAGTTGGGACCCAGTTGATTATCCGGAAACGGATTTGATCAGCCAAGAGGCGCCTGGTGGTAAAAACAACAAAGCGGCTTTAGAAAACTTTAATTCTGGATCGGGTCACTAATCGTCATGACTGTGTTTGATATTTACTTCTATATATTCGCCATTATTGCGATCCTGTGTGCGTTGGGGCTACTCGTTGCACGTCACCCCATTACCGGTGCGGTTAGTCTCATCGGGGTTATGTTGTCATTGGCAGGAGTGTACTCACTGCTGCAGGCGCCATTTCTCGGTGTTATTCAGATATTGGTTTATGCTGGCGCGATAATGATGTTGATTGTGTTTGTGATTATGGTCCTAAATGGTGCTAAGGATCACGCGACCCCACGATTTGGCCATCCCGTTGTTTTGCTCTTGCTCGTTGTGCCGGTATTATTTTTAGTGTTTTTAAGTTATGCATTGGGCGAAGCCAATTTGGTGTTAGCAGAAGGCAAAGCGCCAAGCGGCACGGTAGAGGCCTTGGGTCTCACCTTGTTTGATATGGGTAAGGATAGCCGTGGATACTATATTCTTTTTGAAGTCATCGGCTTAGTTCTTCTTAGTGCCATTGTGGGAGCTGTGTTTTGGGCTAAGCGCGATCTGCGCCATCCTGGCGTTGAAAAGAAAGGTGGTGCTGCATGACACCTTTTGCGATTCAATTTTTAGCAGCTGTATTATTTGCTATTGGGCTCGGCGTTATGCTGACCCGACGAAATATGTTTTTTGTGCTTATGGGTATTGAGCTGCTCTTGAATGCAGTGAATTTAAGCTTTGTTGGATTTAGCCAGAGCTTTGCTGGAGATGCTGCGTTGACTGGTCAAATTGCACCGTTGTTTGTCATAGCACTTGCGGCCGCTGAGGCCTGCATTGGTTTGGCTATGCTGATTTGTATCGCAAAGAGACGCAACAGTCTCGATGTGGATGCCTATTCGGATATGAGGGAGTAGGCACATGGAAAATCATTATCTATTCTTGATTGCCTTATTCCCATTGCTGGGTGCTCTTATTAATGGCGCCATCGCCATGGCAACGAGCTCGCGTAAACAAGGGGCGAGCGAAGGCTTTGTGGGCATGATCGCGGTTTCTAGCGTGGTGCTGAGTTTTGCATTGACGATGTACTTATTTGGCTCAATGCAGGAAGAAATGATCGGTGGCAATGGATTCTATCGTCAGATTTTGTGGCAGTGGTTTTCAGTTGGTAGCTTAGATATTAACTTCTCATTCTTCTTTGATCACCTCAGCAGCATGATGTTAATGTTTATCACGGGTATTGGTTCGTTGATCCATCTGTATTCTATTGGATATATGAAGGGTGATCGTGGCTTTGCTCGTTTCATGGCTTACCTGAACTTATTTATGTTCAGCATGATCATGTTGGTACTTGGCGATAACTTATTAGTGACCTTCCTCGGTTGGGAAGGAGTTGGCCTGTGCTCGTATCTCTTGATTGGGTTCTGGCATCACGATCACGAAAATAATGATGCCGCTCGTAAGGCTTTCATTACCAATCGCGTTGGTGACCTTGGTTTCTTACTGGGCACATTTGTGTTGTTCTATGCAATGCAGGGTACTGGACAGGATATTCAATTTACTTTTCAGGGTATTAATTACTGGGCGGCGAACATGACGCACAGCGATGCGGTGCTTGGTTTAATTACCGTGGCCACGATGTTATTGTTCTGGGGCTGTACCGCAAAAAGCGCGCAGATTCCTCTGTTGACGTGGCTGCCAGATGCGATGGCCGGACCAACGCCCGTATCAGCATTGATTCACGCGGCTACCATGGTGACCGCAGGTATCTTCTTAATCTGTCGTATGAGTGATTTGTTTGTCTTGTCACCAACGACAATGATGATGATCACCATTATTGGTATTTTAACCGCGCTGTACGCAGCTATTTGTGCAGTGTTCCAGTGGGATATTAAAAAGGTGTTAGCGTATTCGACTGTAAGCCAATTGGGCTTTATGTTTATGGCCGTTGGTGTTGGCGCTTTTGATGTGGCCTTATTCCATGTCTTTACGCATGCGTTCTTTAAGGCGACGCTGTTTCTTGGTGCCGGCTCGATCATTTATGCGTTACACCACGAACAAGATATGCGTAAAATGGGCTGTCTGGCTAAGAAGATGCCGTTCACCTATGCCGCGATGTTCTTTGCCTGGTGGGCTATTTGTGGTCTTCCCTTGGGCGCCGGTTTTATGTCGAAGGATCTCATCTTAGAACGTTTGTTCTTCTTTGGTGGCTCTGATTTTGCTTATGTCATGTGGGGTTTGGCGTTAATTGCAGCTGGACTCACGGCTTTTTATATGACGCGTTTGTTTGTATTGACCTTTTATAGCAATGACCGAGTTGATCATGAGCATGTTGGCCCAGTTAAAGAAGCGCCCATGGTAATGACTATCCCAGTGACGGTTTTGGGTCTTGGTGCCTTATTGGCCGGTTTAGCATGGATGGATGCCATCTTGGTTTGGATGGTCAGCATCACCAACGGTATGGGTTTAACTGATGCGAAGATTGAAGACTTTGATGGCTGGCGTTGGCTGCACGAATATTTAGCGCCTGCGCTCCATCATGCTGCAGAAAACAGTGTGTATTTTGTGCATCCAGCGCATGAACACATTGGCATGATCTTATTCCTCAGTGCGTGTAGTGTCGTCATTGCCGGCTTCGGCTGTCTCTTGGCATGGATGAAATTTAAACGCGGACTCGATGAGCATGAAGCCGAAGTGAAGGAAATGTCCGGCTTTGGTAAGCAATGGGCACAAATCTTTGATGTCTGTTATGAGATGTGCATATGTAAGCCTATTATGTGTATTTCACGCTGTGTATTGAATAGCGTCGATCAATTGTTTATTAGTCGCGTGGTGAAGAGCATTGGCCAGGCCGTGCATTATATTGGTGATGGGTGTCGTGGGATTCAACGTGGCCATCTGCGTATTAGCATGGCTATGAGTTTGATCGCTGTACTTGTCTTATTTGTTATCGTCATATTTGGATCATATTGAGACCGTTATGCTCTATGCATTAAGTTTGTTCCCTTTTGTAGCTGCCATTATCATGGCCTTGTCATCCGGTCGTGATGCTCGAGCAGCTTTACGTTTAAGTCTCGCACTTGCATTGGCACTGGTGGTTATCGGTGTTTCAGTGCTAGTGAGCGGTGGGCAAAGTGAAGAGTTGGCTTGGTTCACTTTATGGGGGACTGACTCAACGGTTTCTGTGAGTCTCTTTGCTGATGGATTAAGTTCTTGGTTAATACAATTGGTAACCTTGTTGACGCCTGTAGCTTTGCTTGGTGCTGAGCGACAAGTAAGTCAGCGCATGCGTGAATATGCGGTTTGTGTGTTTGTGCTCGCTGGTGCCATGATTAACTGCTTATTAGTTACTGATTTAGTTTTCTTCTATGTCTTCTTTGAAGCGATGTTGGTACCCACTTTAATCTTGGTCGCATTGTTTGGTGATGAGCAGCGTCGTAGTGCTGGGATGCAGTTCTTCCTTTACACGATGTTCGGCTCTATCTTTATGTTGGTGGCGATTTGGTATCTCGCGGTAAACGCGGGTACGACTGATATAAATACCTTGATTAGTTACTTAAGTATCACCGATTCTCAGAACCCACATTACATTCATGCCGATGCACAGTTTTACTGCTTTCTTGCATTCTTGTTTGCCTTTTCAGTAAAAGTTCCCTTGCTGCCATTACATAGCTGGCAGGCTCCCATTTATGCGTCTGCCCCAACCGGTGCGGTTGTCCTGCTTTCAGGTGCAATGGCAAAAATTGGTGCCTATGGTTTCTTGCGGATTGTCTTGCCTTTATTCCCAGACGAATCATTAGCGGCATCTGGATGCATGATGGTGATTGCTGGTGTTGGTGTCGTGGTTGGCGCCTTGCTCGCGATTGCACAGACAGACCTCAAGAAAATGTTGGCCTTTTCTAGTCTGAGCCATTTAAGCTTGGTGATTCTCGGCATCTTTAGTATGCACGCTGCCGCAGTTACTGGTGC
>CBDUFM010000230.1:0-5310 GCA_965366325.1 uncultured bacterium | reverse complement strand
TGGTGCCGGTGGTGTTGGCGGATTTGCGATTCAATTACTCGCGCGTCGTGGAGTCAACGTGATCAGCACCTGCTCCCCAGCTAATAATGACTACTGCAAGGCACTCGGCGCAAGCCATTGTATTGATTATAATAATCTCGACGAAACAGCCCTCACCGCCGCGGTGTTAAAAGCGAGCAATTGGCGCGGCGTTGACGTTGCCATCAACACCATCAATCGTGACAGTGCCAGCGCCGATATGCAGCGTCTTGCCTATGCCGGACATCTCTGCTTTGTTGCCGGACAACCGCACTTCGACCAATTCAAAGCCTTCACCAAAGCCCTCAGCTTCCACGAAGCCGCCCTTGGTGCCGCCCACCTCGCCGATAATCAAGAAGCCATCGCCGACATCGGCAAGATGCTCGGCGAATTATTACAACTCCTACATAATAAAGACATCCACGCACTCGAACAAGAAATGTGTAGTGCCGCTGATGTACCCGCCGCACTAGAACGATTAAGCCAACGTCATGTGCGCGGAAAAATTGTAGCTGATTTTACATGAATATTAAAATAGGAGCATAGCCACATACTCTGTAGCACAGAATGTTTCTAGCAAATCCACCATGGACATGGGTCAAGATGCAGAATTCATCAACGTTATACGATGGCTAAAATGAGGCCAATGACCCCAGCGGGTTATCGCTCTTTGGCATAGACAGCCATTAAGCACATGGCCCCAATGATGATGCCGACAATAAATAACGGAATCGCCCAGTCATCATTGCGCACACCTGCATGTTGGGATATAGCGCCGGATACTAAAAAACCTGTCGCTAACAGAGCCAATGAAATCGATTTACTATGCATTGAGGCAATCCTTCATAAATATAGTGGACCGGAATACTGTTGAATGGCAACAATGATACTGGCTGCATTTTCACAGTATACATTATCACAGCCTGAATCCATACATGCACTAAAGAGCTTCGTTCACTAGAACAGTCACGCAAGCGCCAGCTGCACTCACTAGGAACGCTTTGCACCGATAGTCACAAAATAAATAAACAGCGCTCCAAATACAGCAACAAGCGACCCACATAAAACAACATCCTTAAACGCAACTGAGTCATATTGTCCTTCCGTGAGAACACGAGACTTGTGACCATTAAGAAATAAATCCGGCTCATTTGCATTGTAGTACACTGGGATCCTATCACCTATGGGAGCAACATTCTGTAAGGAGCTTTGGTCGCTGGGTTCTGGATTAATTTCGTAGCCCGTTAAATCCTCTTCCGGACCGCTATCAAGCACACCTGACAAATACCAATACTTTGGTCCAGTACGGTGGCCCTCTACATAGTGCGCTGATTGAATGGTCATTACATCAGGGACATATGATGATTTAGTAAGGTAAAGACGTAGGTTATCATACAGAGGAACAGTGAAAAACAGAGCCACCATAAAAAATGGGAAACCTATGATCCATTCGATTGGAACGTGTGTTCTGCGCCTTCGGTTCCTCATGCCTAAATCAATACCAAGCAATATAGGTAAGGGAAAGCACCCTGAATTACGGGCCTCATAGAGCTGGCGTTACCATCAGACATGTGTATCCCCCCTTCCGTTGATCAAGGTCGTTTCCATCCCTTAAGCACTAGGCCATTGCCAAATATACCAAATAGACATGCCATAAAGTCACGGTTTATCAATAGTCTGCCGATGAAACTTTTTAAATTTCTTCTCACTCACGTTCCACACAAAATGAGCCCAAATCAACCCAACTACTGGAAATACGATCAATGCTATTAATGGACGAACCCACACATCCTCTCGTGGGGCAATAAAGTGCATGAGCACTGACCACGTTAGAGCAGTTGTTAAACCCCAGACCACGAAGCCCATTAGCCACAGGAACCACGTCTTACCCTGCGAACGTGTCCGTCCCCATTTTTCAATGTTCATTAGAGTTCCTCACTAATAACAAAAACAACATGCCTATAACCGAACGAGGCTGTTCCCAAATCTTGTCACACATACTAAGCTGTAAGACCGCCTAATCAATCTGGTGATACGTGCTCTTTGCGCTTGGCCACAAAAAGAAAGACCCATCTAATCACGAGCGATCGATAAAAATGCGTGCGTCTTGGACCAACTGCTGGATAGCTTGGGTTTGGCTGGAGATGTCGCTGCCGAGGCTGCAGTCTGGATAGGTATGGAGTGCTTCTTCCATGCGTTGGACGATCTTTTCTTGGACGAATCCTGTGTCTAAACGCTTGAGAAAGGGCAGCATTTCTTTGCAGGGCGCCAAGAGCTTTTCGCGTTGTTGATAAAAGGCATCTACTTCGTCAGCACAGCTATCCATAAGGCGCAGATACTGACGGCTATAATCGAGCGCATTATTGCGCTGCCCAGTGCCAAGGGCGACGGCTGTATACGCAGCGTAAACGCGGGCACTGAATTGCAGCGCCTCGTGCATCTGCCCCTGCAGCCCCAGATTACGCAGTAAGGCATTGTCATAAAGATGCGCATAGCGCTCTTCGTCCCGCATTAACTCAGTATGACTTTGTAACCATGTTTGCGCAATTTTATCGGACTGCGGCAAACGCTTTAAACACATTTCCAAATCAGTAAGCCAGCGTGGTATTTTTTGCGCTGTCTCCCAGCTGCAGACAGCAATTAGCTTCAGTAAACGCTGCTGCTCTCTACTCACGTTCTGGATGACGGCGGCGGCGCCAAATGTTTTGCTGCCACGTCGTAATTCTTTAGCGCATGCATTCAATGCACTAAAAAACGCGCTCAGTATCGCATCAACGTCCTGCGCCGACTGGTCGAAGCTGCTGCGCATAGCGAGCACGGCTTGATTAAAGTGACTACACACGAGGCTCGTCGCTAGTTTTGCATCATGGGCACAGGCACCCTCCCAGCTTAGCGCGCCCAGGAGATGTGCACGCAAGGCATGCACCGAAACATTATATTTCCGCTCGATATTTTGCATGGATTCTGGACTGATAGAAGATGGAGAGGCTGTTGCCAATTCAGCAACTAAACCATCCCACAAAGCACGTAGTGCATCAGCATGCCAGACGTCACGGGCACGACGAGACGCGTAGACAGATTGTTGTACGGCAGTACGTGCCTGAGCATCGCGTGAACGTATAAGGCCAACATAAACATCTTGATGGTTCTTGCTGAGTACATCTGGAATATCAACCGACCAGGAACGCGTTGGTGCTGTTTGCCATTCGCCTTGCAACGCCGCCAGTGGATCAGCATCCGATGCATTGCGAATCATCGCTGGGTCCCGACTGGTAAATATCGTTTTGCCGTCGTGGTTTTCTAAAATAATACAGGGACGCAAATAGTCCGGCAACGTAGTCGCAGAAAACGCTGGAATCGGCATCCCTGCACACCGTTCTATGCATAAAGCACGCAAGCGATCCAAACCGGCGGATTCTTTTTGCAAAATTTCTGCGAATGCTGCTGCAGATTCACTAAGCGGAATAAGGTGACGACGAATGTCCTTGGGCAATTGTCGCAGCCAAGCCTCACACTGCTCGGGCAACCATGCAGGGATCAGCAAAGCCAAACGCTCTTCTGTACACCAGGTTAAATGTTCTTCGCGCAGGCGCAGACTAACACCGTCCAGTTTATCCGCTGGGTCGTAACGATACTGTAAGGCAATCTGTTCACCTGCGATTTTCACCGTGTCTGGATAATGGCGCGAAGCCCGCTCCCGCGATGCTGGATCAATAAATGCGCTCAGCTCAAAAGTCCACGCACGCTCTGCCTCTGGGTTACGTAGTAATTTTCGCAAGGTGCGGTCATCGGCGCATACCTTATCCGGCGATGTTGTCGCTAAGGCTGTTTGGTAAAATTCCACAAAATCCTGTTCATCAATAATAATACTGGGATCACGCAAACGATCACGCAGTCCCTGTAAACGCTTGCGTATGCGTTTATTGTGTTTCATGAACGGCAATGAATGCCCAAGACGTTCGCCAACGAGGGCATCATGAATATATATCTCAGTGGCAGCTTGTGGCTCTTTGTCTGCATAAGCACAGGGCTTGCCGTCTTGCACAATTAAATTTTTCCATGATAGGCGCTCTTTACACTGCACTCGTCCACGACGACGATTGTAATGCGGGTCATGAAAGCTGCGCTTTAGTGAATGGCTGGCTACTTCGATAATCCATTCCGGATTAATTGCTGCGCACATACGCGCAAAGCAACGACTGGTCTCGACCACCTCGCAACTCATTAACCACGCTTTAGGCGCGCTGCCCTTTTTCTTAGGACCGTCATGGCGCTGGCGTTTCCCCTGTTTCCCTGCTTGTTTTTCAGCAGATTTCTGCTTAGCAAACAGTGAACTGGGATGGATAATAATAGAACCGCGCGTGCCACTGACATAACAGGACTGCTCTTCGTTATAACGCAACACTGTGCTTAACAATCCCGTCAATAATGCCTTGTGCATCATCTCACTCGGCGAAGCACTGATGACTTGGCGTTTAGGTAAAGAACGACCGTGCTGATTCATTAATAAGCGAAATTGCCTACGCACATCTGCCCATTCACGCATGCGCCGATAGGATAAATAATTCTTTTTTACAAAACGAGATCGCGCACTCGCGCTACCCTGTTCGTCATAGGCAGCCCATAAACGTAATACCGTCGCAAAGTCGCCGTCTTCATCATGCCACTGCGCATGACAGGCATCCGCCTTGGCCTCATCACCAACAGGGCGCATGCGTGGATCTTGTAGCGATAAAAACGCCGTAATGGTGCAGATGTCTTCACAAACATCCATTTGGTAACCAGCAATAAGCATGCGTGCCAGACGCGGGTCAGTGGGTATGCGTGCCATCTGCCGACCGATGGCTGTGATCTCTGCCGTTTCCGTACAGGCCCCAAGGTCTTCCAATAATGCCTGTGCTTGTTTCCACGCCTGCGGGCGCGGCGCATCCAACCACGGAAACGCAAGCGGATCACCCCAGCCCAAAACGCGTGCCTGCAATAATACTGCAGCTAAATTACTACGTCTAATTTCTGGTTCCGTAAAATCAGGGCGTTTATCAAAATCGTCTTCACTGTATAAACGAATACAGCGCCCAGGGCCCAAGCGACCCGCACGTCCAGCGCGTTGAAGACAACTTGATTTAGAAATAGCCTCTATCGGCAGACGTTCGGTGCCCGATTGTACATGAAAACGCTTACTACGCGCAAGGCCACTATCGATAACCGTACGAATCCCCGGCACAGTGATGGAAGTTTCGGCAATATTCGTAGCGAGAATTATTTTCCGTTTACGACTCGTCGCAAAAACTT
>CBDUFM010000229.1:0-5340 GCA_965366325.1 uncultured bacterium | reverse complement strand
CGCTGAAAAGTCGCCTCCCCAGTTTAGCATTTTTATGCCTAGAGGATTCTGGCCTGATACGTTTTTTCCCAGAGCTAGATGCCATGCGTGGTGTAGAGCAAGAGGCTGAATGGCATCCCGAAGGTGACGTCTATGTACACACAGCCATGGTTGCTGATGCGGCAGTGCCGCTGCGTAATGGTAAACGTGAGCATGATCTTGCCCTGATGCTGGGTGCTATCTGTCATGATCTTGGCAAAGCGCCGACGACCGCATTTGAAGACGGGCGCTGGCGCTCGAAGGCCCATGATGTGGCTGGAGTTCCTTTAACCGAAAGCTTTATGCATAGCATCCAAAGCCCGCATCATTTAATTAAACAAGTCTGCTCCTTAGTGGAAAATCATTTACGCCCCGTGTCCTTACAAAATGGCAAGGCTGGCCCTGCGGCTTATCGTCGCTTGGCGCGTAAAAGTGCCGACAGTGGCGTCACCCTACAATTACTCGCAGAAGTCTGTGAGGCTGATCACCGTGGCCGTACCACCGATGATGCAAGCGCAAAACGCATTGATTATATTCACAGTTTTTACGAACGCATCGAAGAGCTCGCCCTCAATGAAGTCGCACCAGAACCCATCGTTCAAGGTCGACATTTGTTGAAACTCGGACATAAGCCCGGGCCACAATTGGGCAAACTGTTAAAACAATGTTTTGAGTATCAGCTGGAGACCGGTGAATCTGATGTTGAGCTTATTCTTGCGGCAGTGTTAAAAGACTAGCTACATGAATAACAAATTAATCAGCTTCGCTTCTTGGCCGTGCATCTAGCCAAAACTTTAACTGCTCCATCTGTTGGGCATTCGGCATATAGTCTGAACTTTTCAATATCTCATCGACCGTAACTATAATCTCATTGTATATCTCTTCGTTTTCAATCTTTGCGAATTCTTGCATCTCCACAAATTGAGAAAATGCTTCCTGCACGCCCCTTCTGTACGCTAGATCACTGAGCGCCTGATCAAACAAAAGCATACCCTGAGCTTCTCCGCGTTGGGAAATATAATACTTCATAGCATCAGTATAACCGCGGGCGTAAGAAGACTCGCTGGCTGCAGGAATGCCACGTGCGCACGAGGATAAACAGCAGAATACAAGCACCGCAATTAAACTAACTATCGTTCTATGGCTCATGTCTCTGTCCATTGCTGAGTATCCCATCCATGGCCAAGTCACGGTTTAATCCTGCTGCGTCATAGAACACTTTGCTTAGATCTATATCCGTTATCATGATGCCGGATTTGTTTTGCTGCATGGATTTCTTAATCACGCCGTCGGGTTGAATACAGACGCTGGGCCAGCTTTGGTGTGGCTTGGCGCAGTTACTAGCACTGATCCACATATAATTGGACGCCGCATGTGCCTGCAGCGACTGGCGCATGATATGGGTGTGAATGTTATCGGTGTCTGCGCCGGCGTTATAGAAAGAATGAAACATCAACTGCACGTCGAGTTTTTTGTAGGCCCGATACAGTTCTGGAAAGCGCACATCATAGCAAATCAAACAGCCGCATTTTACACCCTTAAGCGTAAAAGTAATAAAGTTTTCACCCGGTGTATAAAATTCTAAGTCTACACTGGTACAGAAGCGCTTATCATAGCGAGCGCGGATTCGACCCGATGCGGCTATCACATAGAGGCTGTTGTAGGGCTTGCTGTGTTTAATCGGATGTGAACTGCCTAAGACCAGCCAGAGGGATAGCTCTTTGGCTAAGGCGGCTATCTCGCTTAGGGCTGCTTTTAAATCGTGCCACGCATAGTTTTCCCATGATTGAATATCAGCACCGCCATAGCCACTCAGTGCTGTTTCTGAAAATTGAATAATGTCAGCGCCGCGCTTTGCCGCCTGACGCATATACTTTTTTATGGCCCGTGCATTGGCCTGCAGGTCCGAGGAGATAGCAAATTGACAAGCGGCGACACGCAATTTCTGCTGTTTGGACATACGCCCATAATTGCCCGCATACGATGCGATGCAAGAATTACTGATTAGTTAGCAATCAGCTGCCTTAGCGCTAGCCTAGGGTTCAAAGATAGAGCGCACTTCGTCGCGTTGTTCCTTGCCGACCTTGAGCAGCATCGCTTGCGCATCTTTGACATCATCGTTCGCGTAGAGGTAAAATGCTGCAATGGCACGCTCTTCGTCACCAGCTTTCTGGGCCATGCCGATGCTCAGGGCCGTTTTATCTTTTACTTTTAAGCGCGCGATAGGATAGGTCATTTTTTGTGCGCCTGCACTTATTTTTAAGATGCCTTTATCGCTCAATTCATCAGCGCGGTACTGCTTGCCCATAAAGTCAAAATACGGTGATTTACCATTGGCAATTTGCTCTATCAATGCTGCTTGAAAACGTGCGTCCCAGGCCTTCATGACTTCATCGCTGATGACTGCCTGTTTAGGCTCTTCTTGTTTGACCTTCTTTTCTTTTTTCGCTCGTGTGCTCGATTTTTTTCGACTTGCCAGCAAGCCACTTTCTTCTTCAACGGCTGGAGCTGCATTAAGCGTACTGGCGAGGGTATAATCACCGTCTAGTTTACCAGGCTTGCCCTTGCCTAGGATCAGGGCCTTAGACGTGTACGGATCTAAGCTTAACTGATCTTTGTATTCTTGCTTATCGATGGAATACCAGGTACCGCTTAAGGGTAGGCTGACTGGCTCTTCGGTATCATTGATAAAACAATGTGGTCTGCCCAGTGGGCTTTTCGATGTTACTGACACCTTACCAATGAATGTCTTCGCGCCTTTGTCCGACCATGCTTGTTTTAACCACTCATCGATACCCATATTATTGCGACCCCAATTTTGGCCATCACTGGCGATATGTTGCGCATAGGGGTTGGCAAACATATTTCCGCTCATACTGCCGTAATTAAACCCTGGATGGAAGACAATCGGTGTTTGTTCTGGTGTCATCGCCACAAATACATTGTTGGTAATACGGTGGTTCTGCGCGCTTGGTTTACCCTCCTTGCCCTTTAATAAGAGACCATCTTTATTGCCAAACAGGACATTACCGCTGATTTCACAGTTATAATTATTATGCAAAAATATACCGTGGCAGCCGCTGTTAACGACCGTGTTATTAATAATCTTGGTGTCCTTAAACTCCGATAAAAATTCTGGCCAGATGCCCTGTCCCAAGCAGGCCCATTTGTGTGAACTAATTACATTTTCACCAATGGTATCCAAGATGATATTGTGGCGAATGATACTTGCATCACAGTTGGTGTAGATAGCAGCGCCATCATTGAGCGTGCTCATACATTTACTAAATACATTATACTCAACGATTTGATGCGGACTGCCTAGAATAATACCGCAGTACCCAGTGCCATTGATGCGGTTATGGTGTACCCGCACCCCGTTCGCATTGGTGATAATCATGGCACAGGCATGCCAAACGCCGCTGCCGCCGTAACCGGCAACCATGCCGGTATTATTAAAGGTGTTATGGTGAAATTCAGTCGTTGATTTATTGGCCTTATTTTCATTCCAGCTGATACCGTTATTTAAGTTGTCTTCAAACAGACAATTTTTAATAAGAGAGCCATTGGCGTCCCAGTTACCAGAAACCGCAACGCTACGATTGGCGCGTAAAACACAGCCATCGAGAGTCGCCGTTCGTCCAATATTCACGGCCTTTTCATAAAAATGACGAATTTCTAATTCACGAACATTGGCATTTCCACCCAGCTGTAAACCGACTTTATGATGCATGCCTTCGATGAGTGCAGATTCTATATCGATGCCTTTTGGCGGGTAGACATATAATTTCTTTGCGCCTGCATCGTAGAACCATTCGCCTGGATAATCCAATTCTTCGAATTTATTGTCCATATAAAAACCACTGTCATCACCAGAATGGTTGGGGCCTATGCCCTGCCCAGCTAAGCGTAATGTTTTATTGCCATCCCACGATTGGATTTGACGGGTCTCAAACCACCACGACCAACGCCGCCAACGGACATTCGCCCCGTTCCAGTAGCCATTTTTATTACGTGGGTGCTGTGCTAATGCCGATGCATGCATCTGACCAGCATTGCTGCCCGGATCAGTGCGCAACCAACCTGTATTGGGGAAGCGAGCAATCGATAATAATTGACCATCACAAAAGACATGATGAATCTCTTTGTCGCAATTCGTCACAAAAATATTTTTATTATGCTCCGCTGCTTTCCATTGGCTTAGAGCAAGGCTGCCGGCCAATACAGGCAGCGGAATCGTTTCAGGACCAAAGGCCTGGAGCGTGCCACCATTCAGGCTCACATTCGCTTCGCGGAAGACACTGCCACGAAAGACCATCAGCGTATCGTTGGCATTTATTGCTCCTGCTGCACGTCCGAGGGTCTGCCATGCCGCAGTCGGGCTGCGACCATTGTTTTTGTCACTTCCCTTTTTCGAAGATACGTAATAGACGGCGGCATCGAGCTGACTGAGATTCAGCAGTAGCACAGCCCCTATCATAAGTACAAAAACGACTGATTTATGTATGCTGATCATGGTATCCCTCTATCTAGCCCCTCTTTAGCAGTATCTACAAAAATCTAACAGGTTCTTTTGCAACAACTTAGGCCATCAGATCGAACAGATAGCAGGCCGGCATCAACATGCTGCAGCTGCATCGTTTTTATACGCAAGCCTTCGTGTCGTGCGGCAGCGTCTGCTACCGACGCCATTCCGGTCTTAGTCGCGTTTGGTTGCCTGTCCCTTAATCGGACTGCGCGTGGCATCGTCAGCTGCTGGCTTGTCTTCATCGAGTTCAGCGGGCGTTTCTGATGATGAAGTGGCGAATTCATCTGCCTTGCCCTCTGCGGCGTATTTTAATTTTTTCAATCCGGTCTCATACATACGACCCACCATGCCCTCAAGCATGAGCACAAGGTAGCCACCGATAACTGGTACATCCATGCTACCGCTCATGTCCCACGTGACATCAGTGCCATCGCCTGCTTTGACATAAGTCATTTCACAATCTGCGGAATTACTGTCATCGTCAAAATAACACACGTAACGAATACTGGTGTCGGTGAGCGCAGTTACTTCGAGGCGCCCATTAGAGGAATCACCCTGCCACGATTGGCTTGCGCCCACACCGCTGGTTTTTTCACCTAAGCTCACGACTAATGTTGGATCGCCTTCTTCCCATGGCGACCAATGCGGCCACTGATTTAAATTAACAATATACGCAGAGACATGGGTTGGGTTGGTTTCGATATGCACAGTACGCGTAATTTTATAATCGCTCGGTAGGAATAAACCAATAGCGGCAATAAGTACCACCAACAAGACCACAATTATGCAGAATG
>CBDUFM010000228.1:0-5348 GCA_965366325.1 uncultured bacterium | reverse complement strand
GGTTCGTAGCTAGTCGGTCTATGCTGAGGATGTATGGCCCAAGCTCAGGTAAAGCGTTTAGCCTTAGATTTATTTCGTCGCCATAAACGGCGGCTGGTGGTATTGTTGTCGCTTACGATTATTGGTTTTTTATCGATGTCGCTTGGGCATTGGTTATTTGGCGAAGCCGTCAATGAGATGCAGGCGAGTGTTCGTGCTGAGCTTAGTGATTTTGAATATGTCGTTTTTTCGTGGATGGCCATTATATTTGGGTTTTCCCTTATACGTGGCTGCTTTCTTTACGGCATGGGGTATTTTCGTGTCAATACCATTCAAACCTTATTGCATGATTTGCGCGAGCGACTTTTTGATCGCGTGCAGGTGATGCAGTTGGATTGGCATCATAAACACGGGGCTGGTGAATTGGTGACACGAACGACGCGTGATTGTGATATGGTGCGCAATGCTACTGATGCCAGTTTTCAATTAGTTGAAATTACCACCATGTTGAGTGGCTCCTTAATTTTATTAAGCATCTATCATTGGCAGCTGGCTGTGCTGCCGTTTGTGCTCGTCGTCATAGCTATGTTTATGTATTATAAGCAGGCGCGCGTGATGGTGGCATTAAATCGCAAGACAGATGATGCATATGATGAGGTAACACAGGATTTAACCGAGGGCATTGCTGGCGTACGTGTGGTTAAGGCCTTTGGCCTAGAGACGCAGCGCTTACAGCGTTTTGGTCGACATGTTGATGTGTTTATTGAGCATGGCTTGCGCGCAGTTAAATATGCTGTGACCCGTATACCGCTGCCGCAATTATTGGTGTCCTTTGGTCATCCATGGATTTTGGTTTTGGGTATTTTGCTGATCCATGAGGGTGCATTAACAACGTTTGGCGACGAGGCTTTTGCCTTGGGTAATTTATTGGCTGCTTTAATGGCCATGACGACGTTGATTTTTCGCTTGGATGGTATGGGTGCGGCAATGCGCATGATTGCGGAGGCCATCGCCTCCATGCAGCGCTTGTCTGAAGTTATTTATGCGGAAGAAAAAATACATGGCGGGGAGCGTATTTTAGCGGACGGCCCTTTAACGGTGTCTGTTGAAGGTGTACAGGTCCAGGATGATAAAGGTCATTGGATTTTGCGTGATTGTAACTTTACGCTTAAACCAAATGAAATCGTAGCTCTCATTGGATCAACTGGGTCGGGCAAGAGCATACTGTGTTCGTTGCTTCCTCGCTTAAAGGATGTGCATGCTGGGCGTATTCTTATAACTGATAAAGAAGGCATGAGCGCAAGCGTTGATCAATGTGATTTGTCGCTGCTCCGTAGGCGTGTACAAGTTGTGCCGCAGGAGAGTTTTCTGTTTTCTGAAACGATAGCTGGCAACGTGCGGATGGGTAACCGCGATGCGACGGATGAAGATATTTGGCAGGCATTACGTGATGCCGGTATTGCTGATTTTATTGAGGGCCTAGAAGAAGGATTAGAGACAGCGGTTGGTGAGCGCGGTATGAATTTGAGTGGCGGTCAAAAGCAGCGCTTGTGTTTGGCCCGCGCCTTGGTGGGCAAACCGGATGTATTGATTTTAGATGACAGTACGAGTGCCCTCGATGCGATTACCGAGGAGCGTATCTTTACGGTTATGCGAGAGCAAACGGCAGGTGCTTCTATATTATTGGTGACCACACGTTTATCGAGCGTGCTGTTGGCAGATCGCGTACTGTTACTTGATGAAGGTCGTATCGCTATGAGCGGCAAGCATCAGCAGTTGGCCGAAGAGCATCCACGTTATCGTGAGTTATTATGTTTAGACGAGGTGTCTGGGCATGAGTGATTTAGATATTGAAGAAAATTTAGCGCGTAAGCGTTTGGACCGTAAAACTTTAATGCGCATGCTGAGTTTGGTGAAGCCAGTGCGCGGCTTGCTCTATCTGGTGATGCTATTTGAAACCGGCTTGATTGCCTGTGTTTTTATTCGCCCGATGTTTATTGAGTGGGCTATTGATGATGGTTTGCTCTTGCAGGCTGACGGTAGTTATACGGTGGAATATGCTGTTTTATATGCGATGGCGGCGGCCTTAATTGGCGTTTGGGTGGGCAGGTTTTTTGGCTTTATCTTGAGCCGCTATTGTGCAGGGGTCATGGCCTTTCGTGTTCTGAATGATTTACGTCAGCAATTATTTGCACATGTGCATTCACTGAGTATGCGATTTTTTGATAAGACTAAAGTGGGTCGTATTGTGAGTCGTGCAGACAGTGATGTCAGTAGTTTGGAACAGGCCGTCATTGAAGGTCCTGTGGTTATTTACACGACCTTTATCCGTTTTTTCGTAGCCAGCCTTGTTTTGTATCTGTATTGTCCGCGCTTACTGTATGCTCTCGCTCCGATCATCCCAATTTTAGCAATTTCGATGTTAATTTTTCAAAAAATTGGCACTAAATTATGGAGCAAAATAACGGAGGCTCGCAGTCGCGTCACCGCGCATTTGGTAGAGACTATTGGTGGCGTGCGTATTGTGCAGCAATTATCATTGGAAACCTATAATCGCTCGCTGTACGATGAGAAATTAAATGACTTAGATCAACGTGTGCGTTATGGGGCCATGGGTTGGTCGTGGTTCTTTCCTTTCATTATTCTACTGTTTATGACGGGGCTCACGATTGTGGTTTGGCAGGGCGGCATTGCTCTGCGCCTTGGTGAATTGAGTATGGGCGAATTTACGACCTGTGTTTTTTATGTATTTTTGTTTTTGGGTCCGATGGCTGATTTGGGCATGTTGTATGAACGTTTTGCGCAAGGCATTGCTGCTGCTCAACGTATTTTCCTGTTATTTGATACCGACCCAGAGGTCTTAGATGGAGCGGGTGCCTATGAGCTTAAGGATGTAAAGGGATCGCTGTCGTTTGAGGATGTACGTTTTGCTTATAATGAAGGCGATTGGATTTTACACGGTATTAATCTTGAGGTGCCAGCGGGACAAAATCTGGCCATCGTTGGGCCGACTGGTCATGGTAAATCTACCATGGTCCAGCTTTTGGCTCGCTTTTATGATATTCAAGAAGGCGTTATTAAAATCGACGGTCATGACATTAAGCAGGTGACTCAGGAGAGCTTACACCGAGAAGTGGGTGTCGTGCTGCAGGATAATATATTATTCACAGGCAGCATCCTGGATAATTTACGAATTGCCAAAGCGGACGCTAGTGACGAGGAATTGATACAGGCCTGTCGTGATTTATGTGCAGATGAAGTCATCGAACGCTTGCCTGATAAATATGCAACAGAAGTGGGTGCGCGTGGTGATCATCTAAGTCACGGTCAACGTCAGTTGGTGTGCTTGGTACGTGCCTATTTAGCTGACCCGGCTATATTAATTTTGGATGAAGCAACTTCTTCAATAGATGTCTACACGGAGCAGCGCGTGCAAAAGGCATTATGGCGTTTGTGTCAGGGGCGCACGGCGATTATTATTGCGCATCGTTTAGCGACTATTCGTGATGCGGATCGCATTGTGGTGATCAACGAAGGTAACATTGTGGAGCAAGGTAGCCACGACGAATTAATCTCTGCTTCCGGAAAATATGCGGATTTATATGAAAGTTATGAAGCTGGGATGCTGGACGAGTAATCGAGCGGCTGATAATTACGAGTCTGCTTGCTGTAAATCCGCTAAGCGCATGCTGTAATTAATTGGTGCGTGATCACTGAGATGTTTGGGCGAGCGCAAGAATAATTCTGGATTTTTTAAGCGCTGTTTAAAGCGGTCACGCTTACGCCCCTTTTCACCTAACCAGATGGGTTCGCCAATATGCTGATAGGTAACCAGTACGTTACTTGGTGGTAGGTGCGTGACGAGGTCATCAACATTACAGCAGCGATAATGTTTGATGTTGGTGTAAGCATTGGCAAATGTTTGGTCACAGAGGCGCGGAGAACCATAATTGTAAATGGCGTGGGCTTGCAGTGCTAAACCAGCAATGCTGGCCATTGCTGCGCCGAGGCTGTGGCCACAGCAAAAAACCTTGAGCTCTGGAATGGCAGCGCGTGTTTCTGCTAGGCTGGCCTCCAGTTCAGCGATACAGGCTTCGAAGCTTTTTAAAAACCCTTGATGCACTTGACCATGACCGCGCCAAGCGCAGGGCTTTGCATCTATGTTGCGTAGCCAATTCTTGCTTTGATTAGTGCCGCGAAAAACGAGGACGCACTGTGTGCCCTGTAGCCAGAGGCCGGCTGCTAGATCTTTTGGTGTAGCCCAGGCAATTTCTTGCATAGCGATTTGACCAAGCTGTTCTTGGCGGACGCTGCTGTCTTCCACGTAGGCCAGACGGGAACATTCGCTTAAAAACCACGCCGTGTAGGGATCAAAGGTAGTGCCCTCAGAGAGTTGCTGCTGGAGGGGTAGCTGCTCAAAATAGCGGGTGCTTGATCCGGGTGTAAATACAGATTGCCAACTGGGGTCATCATGCATGTAACAAGTCTAAAAACATCTTGCTGAAGTCCAAGGCGCGAGCTGCTGCTCGCTTGCGTAAGTACGCCTTGCTGTTGTGATGCTGCTATGCCCGTACGTATACATTTTTGTAGTGATGACGGTTCAGAGCTTGAAGAGCAGTGGCCAAGTCCCGATGCTTTTGCCTCTTGGGCAATAGGTGAAGGCCTCAGTGGGACGTATACCGTTTATGAAGAAGACGAAGATGGTGATTGGTTAATTACACTGAAAGGTGTGGTTGATGAATGTACGTAAGTTAGGGCCTCTGCTTGTCGCTAGACCGCTGCCTGTGGTTAAGGAGTCACATGACTAAGACTGGTGTGCTAATTGAATTGGATCTCTTATGTGATGAGCCACTTGCATCTGCCACAGATGCAGCGGCAGTTTTGCAGGGCGCTGTTCTTAACGAAAGCACTGCTGCGCAATTGCTACGCTTAGATAAAGCTGGTGTGGGTTTGGTGGTAGTGAGTCAATTGCAGTTAGACAGTGCTGCGGACTGGCTGGCAGATCTGGCAGAGCAAATGGGTATGCGTCAGTTGCCGTACCTAGGTCTTGATGCAGAGAGTCCTGCTTCGTGGCATTGGCCCAAGCCAGCGCAATTATTGCGCGCCTGCACCAGCCATGATTTAGATATTTTTAATTCTTGGGTTATCGGCCGCGATCATAATCTGTTTAAAGCTGCTGCGCAGGCCGGGCTTTTGGGCGCTGTCTATATTGGGGATGCGCTGCCAGCCGATAATTGTGGCTTGCAGGTTTTAAATCAGGCGCAGTCACTTGCTGATGCGCCGCGCGTTATGATTCCGCCTAAGGGCGGTTGCTGGCATGAGCATGCTTAAGACCTGCGTTTGGAATATGGATAAGTAAGCATGTGGAA
>CBDUFM010000227.1:0-5353 GCA_965366325.1 uncultured bacterium | reverse complement strand
AGCACGCTGCACAAACAACAGCAACACACCAATAACCACACAGCTCACTGGATACATCACCGCAACGGGAATGGCGATCTTTTTAAAGACCTCAAATGCATCTAGTGGCGCTGGCAGAGTAAACACCACCGGTAAAGTAATAACTACAGTCGCAAGGCCAATAATCAGCAATTGCAAGCTACGTAAATTATTGCGTTGTAACGACCAGAATCGTGAAATAAGACTACTGAATAGACCCACTAAAATAATACAGGTAATACCGGGCCAGGTTCCCAAACCACCATAGGCATAGCGCCCCAGAGACGCCAAGAACAGCGCAAGAAAACAGGCGCGCCAGCCAACCAGTGGCGCTGCCAAGGCAATAACCGCAATGCGATTATCAATGATCACGTCGCTATTAACCGGAATCGGCATCAACATCGCTAGATTTGCTGCCGCGCCAAATAAACAGCCATGGACCACCGCATGCACCGCAGTGCCAAAACGCCGCTTGGGCAAATATTTCAACAGTAGCGCATAGCAAAAGACAAATGCCAAGAGCAACGATAAATTATGGGCAAAACCAAGCAGCATTGCTTGCATACGAAACCTTTATCAGCTAAACGATGCACAGCTTGATCAGCTAAAGTGCAGCGCATCTGTCGCAGAGAGCAAGATAACTATTACTGTCTTAATCTATGGTCAACCAAGATTTACACAGATCTAGGCAGCATGCAGAGCAGAGATACACTGAAAGCATGAAAAACACGCTCAACTGGGGAGTCATCGGCTGCGGTGATGTCTTTGAACATAAAAGTGGCCCCTCGCTAGCGAAGGCCAAACGCAGTCAGGTCCGCAGTCTGATGCGCCGCGACCCGGTAAAGTTGGCCGCCCTAGCGCAGCTCTATCCCACAGCAACAACACATAGTGACGCACAAGAAGTATTGGATGATCCCAACATAGACATCATCTACATCGCGACACCGCCTTCGACGCACCACGACTATGTCCGCGCAGCGGCAGCCGCTGGCAAACACGTGCTCGTCGAAAAACCGATGGGCCTCCATGCAGCAGAAAGCCAAGCCATGATTGACGCCTGTGAAAAAGCAGATGTCGAATTATTCGTGGCCTATTATCGTCGCTTTTGGCCGCATATCATAGCAATTAAAAAACGCATCAATGATGGCAGCATCGGCAATGTGCAACAAGCCTTTGTCGATTTTTCAACACCCCTCGCCTCTGGCCCCTTGGGCTGGCGTTTAAACCAAGCCATAAATGGTGGCGGCTATTTTGTCGATATGAGTACTCACAGACTCGATCTGCTTGCGTATTTTTTCGGCAACAGCACACAGATTCACGGAACACATCAACACAATGACGCTGGCATCGAATTATACTGCAGCGCGCTTATTGAATTCCCTAAGCAAATACAGGCTCTTGTCCGCAGTGATTTTCAATCCGGCCGCCGAGCGGACCACTTTGAAATTATCGGCAGTAGTGGCCGCATCCACATGAGCAACATTGGCGACCATCACTTTACGCTGCAAGCAACACAGCGCGACCCAAGCACGACAGAAAACAAAATAGAAACCTGCCACTTTGAAGCCCACGCAGCCACTCACCTTGGCCTCATTGAGCACATCGAAGACGTCCTCCTCGATGGCGCCAGTAATTGCAGCAGCGGCAACGACGGCATCCACACAGATCGCATTGTCGATGTGGTACTCAATCGCTAAAATGCCACAGCATTGCTGATTGCAGATTCCTAGCGAGACTTTTCCTATGCTAAATATTTACGTTGATGCGGACGCCTGTCCGGTAAAAAATGAAATTTATCGCGTGGCCAAGCGCTATGAGTTGATGTGCTGGGTAGTTGCTAATCAATGGATCAACATGCCCGATGATCCGAGCATTCGCTTAGAAGTTGTTGATGATGGTTTTGACGCCGCGGATAATTGGATTGCCGAGCATGTTGAACATGGTGACATTGTTATTACCGATGACATTCCGTTGGCTGCGCGCTGTATTGAAAAGAATGCCCGTGTGCTCACCGGCCGTGGTGAGGTCCGTGATGCGGGGTCAATTGGCGAAGCACTGGCTATGCGTGAATTAATGCAATACGTGCGCTCCTCTGGTGACGTCAAAGGCGGTCAAAAACCAATGGATGATAGGGATCGTAATAAATTTGTTCAAAAATTGGATCAGCTCGTCCACGCCGTCAAAAAACACGGCTAAGGCATCTACTTATAAAACCATTGGTCTAATCTCATTATTTTCTTGAGCGCCGCTTTGCTCAGTCTAAAGTGATGGGTTATGACTGATCAATTATTTACTGATGAAGAATACCAATTTTTCATCGACCATGGCTTTGTTATTCTGCGGCAGTGCTTTGATGCAGGCCCTGGCTCACTGATTGAACGCTGGCGCAATGAAAGCTGGGCACGTGCCCAGTTAAACCCAGATGACCCAGATTCATGGCCATTAAAACCGCTGGTGCTTGGTGGCACTGAATCAGTGCCGGTCAAAGACATTGCTCCACGTGCTTATGCTGCCATTTGTCGACTGATGGGTGGTGAAGCATGTCTCAAAGATAAAAACTATTCTTGGAGCAATCATTTTTTAATGAATTACGCAACTGGCGCTGACGAAGCCTGGGTTCCCTGTGGCCAAGCAAGTCCTGCAGGATTAAATTGGCATGTCGACGGCAGTTGGTTTAAACATTTTCTCGATGGCCCAGAACAAGGCATCCTTGGCATTGTCATGTATTCTGACATGGAATCACAAGCCGGATGCACATGCTTTGCACCTGACTCGATAAAACCTATTGCAGAATATTTACGCCAACACCCCGAGGGCCTTTTGCCCGAAGAATTTGATTGGGACGATCTCATCAGTCAGTGCAATGATTTTCGCGAGTGCACCGGAAAAGCAGGTGATGTCGTTCTTATGCATCCCTTTATGATGCATCGCGGTTCGCAAAATTTAAAACGTATTCCACGCTTCATGTGTAACATCGTTACATCGCTTGAAGAACCCATGCAATTTAATCGTGCTGATGGCCAGTATAGCGCCATGGAACAAGTCATCCTCAATGCCTTAGGCGAAGAGTCACTAGACTTTCACATCACTGGCCAACGGGCATTACTGAAAGCCAATCGTCAAAAAATCACCCGCTAAAAAAGGCAATAAAAAAGGCATGCACCAGCGGTGCATGCCTTTTGAGATCTGAGCGTCTGACGCTTATTTTTCGTCGACGTTTACTGGGGTCAATGCGTCCTCAGCTTTAATGCTGTCTGCGCCGTCTTTCTTGGCAGCGCAACAAGCTTTCTTCGGTGCTGCAGCAGCGTCTGCATTTGCGCAGCACTCTTTTTTGCAGCCTGCATCACACTTTTTAGCGTTAGCGTCTGCTTTGTTGCAGCATGCTTTTTTGTCGCCGGCATCACATTTTTTTGCTGCAGCGTCGCCTTTACAGCAAGCCTTAGCAGCGTCTGCTTTAACACAGCACTCTTTTTTACAGTCAGCTGGGCAGGTGCTCTCAGCTGCTGGGGGTGTTGCGTCTTCAGCGGCAAAGATGCTGCTGTTCAGTCCGAAATTCATGCATACAGCAAGAAGAACGAGGAGGAGGTATTTCATAGGTCTATCCCTTATGGTTTGTGGTTGCGCTGTATATAACAGCGTTCTGGCTGGTACAAGTAGGCAAGTCAGGCATTCCTGCATCTACACGCTGTACTGTACGTAGCACCAGCGGCTCTGTTGGTAGCTTCTTTAAACCCTTTACTGGCAAGGCCTCAGACTAGATCACCCAGATCAGTAGATCAGTTAATGTTCAAACCGCCCTTTTTCCCAGACGCCAGAAAGGCCAGAAACTGATCGCGTGCCTGGTCATTCAAAACGACTGTATCTGCACGATATATAAGTGAGCCTCCCACAAAACTCGGATCTGCCCACTTGTGGCCATTATTAATACTGACCGACAAGGACACTATACTAAAGCCCTCTGGAACATGCGCCTTGAAGTGCTCGCGAAAGGGTAAGCCATCGATCGTTCCCGCGTCGTACAACGCCATAAATTCTTTTTTAATCCCGATGCGCTGGATCTCACCGGCCGGACCTTTTAAGTTCAACTGTGCCCAGCTTATGTTGAGGGCACCCCAGTAGTCCGCAGGATAGGTCATCGCCACGCGCGCTCCCTGCGTCTGAGCGACTAGGCCCGGACGACGTTGTAGGGTGCTGGCTGGCGCTGAACTCGGCTCTATGAGGACAGCAGACGGCTCTTTAAATACTTCTGTGCGCGCCTGCAGATTCTCTTCGACCATCTCATCGAGATACATCTGTAAATCTTCAGCTTCATCTAAGAAACCTTTTTTAACCATACGTTTCTGTTCTTTTAAGAATTTCTTTAGCGCAGCTGTGCGCACAGATGTCATTTCTGCCAGTGTTTTACGAACGACGATCGCCAAATCTTTCTCGTAGGCATCCTCTAAACGCTGCGCAATGGACGGTAAATCAGCATAGCGTAAGGCCTGCTCCGCCTCTTCATCAACGCCAAAGAGTGTTTTTTGTGTCGTGCCCTGCAAGGAACCCAAACGCGCCTGCACTGTGCGCAAGCCATCAAGGACCCCAGCATTCAAAAGTGACTTTTCTAATTTTTCATAATTTTTTTGCAGCGAGCGCCGCTCTTTCTCAACCCGTTCAAGCCCCTCTGCGAGGACATCCGCCAGGTCTTCTTCGTAATCATCATAAACAGCAATGACGGCCTCGGTCATCCCACTTGGTAGTTCGGCAGACAGGACAAAGCAACACGGCCATAAACAGATTAAAAGCATCGTCAGTATTGGTTTCATAGGACATAAGAAACTAAGCAGCTGCATGCAAACTACAAGCAAGAAGCGCGATGTTTACAGAAAACACTGACACTGTTATTCAGTCAGGCGTTACTCAGAGACCAGCTTATACATCAGCGTTTCCTTTTATGGGCAAGCGTCCATGAATCAGCCCAATAGCGACACCAACCAACAGAAACTGCAACAATTGAAACGCTGTTCCATAGGCAACAAACTGCCAAACCGGCTCGATTAGAAATTTCGCTGCAGTCGCAAACACCATAACCGTGTACACGTTGAGCCCCATCAACAGACTAAACTGAACCCCTCGCTTTAATGGATGCCCGCCACCGACAAAGGTATAATAAGCAGGATAAAAGTAGGCAAAAACCAAAGCCTGAACGATGACCGCGGTCATTCCAAAAGCCATAATCGGTTCTTCGCGACTAAAGGCTCCCATCTCCACATAGACCGCATGAAACAAGAGCAAATGCCACACTACAGCCACGATCATGGTCAAAATAAAGTA
This sequence comes from uncultured bacterium, assembly GCA_965366325.1. Taxonomy (GTDB): domain Bacteria; phylum Planctomycetota; class UBA11346; order UBA11346; family UBA11346; genus JANQLF01. The sequence goes on along the minus strand of CBDUFM010000227.1, from coordinate 22 downwards.
GGCCACAGCCGATAAGACAAAG
>CBDUFM010000226.1:0-5381 GCA_965366325.1 uncultured bacterium | reverse complement strand
AATCTACGCCTCGCCTGTCGTCGCATTAGCGAAGACTGGCAAAGCATTGGTGCAATTTCCGCCGATTTAGGCTTTACAAGTAGCAGTCATTTCGCTCGACGATTTAAAAAGCATTATGGATTAACACCCAGTGACTGGCGACGCAGAGGTTACCCCCCACTCGCCTAATGCCTGTTAGATGTTTTACTGCACGGGAGCGACTTTTACATCTATGGTCCCGCCACCACTCATTGTTGAATAATGGGCGCGGAAACAAAAGATGTACACCTTGCCCTCACCGATAATAACATCCTCGGGCGAAATCATGGGCCCATCACCGACTTGCACTTGAATAGATCCGTATTGGTGTTCTTTGCTCACGCTGGGATCAGCAATGCTGACGCCGCGATAATCGGAATGTCGTTGCTCATACAGATGCCAACGCCCCTCAATGTCTGGAAAGACGCGAATGGCCTGCCCCTGCATCAGGGTGATGCCTGAAAAACGTTTACCGCCAGTACTATGCACCGTAACAACTGGCGCACGCAAGCGCAGCCAATCCGATTTTTTAACAATACTCGTTTTTACTTTCAGTGCTGCTACACCCGCCAAGCCTTCTACAGGCAGTTTGCCCGCAACAGATTGTATCCGCGCCTCAACTTGCTCCTTACTAATACCGCGCAATTGTTGTTTGGCCTTGCTATACCATTTACAGGCATGGGCCAGAATAGGAGTTTCATAGTCTTTATAGGCGCGATCAGATGCAATTTCAAACCATGCATCTGCCAACTGCTTTTGCTCAATACCTTTTCGTGGATCCGCTTTCTGCATGGCAATCGCTTTTTGCAGGCTGGGATCAGCGCCCTTCTCTAACATCGGCAGACCTTGTTTCCAGTTATTGCCTATAAAACAATAAGAAAACCCAACTATTTTATTCGCCTCGACATCGCTCTGATCTTCAAGAAGGGTTAACACAGCCTTTGAAACGCTACTGCGTGCTGATTTGGCCAAAGAAATGCGCAGCGCATCAATATCTTCCGTGCCAAAGTGCTTAGCGATAAAGTTCACTGATTGCATCATCAATGACACATCATTTACGCCCTTGGCCAATGCAGATTCTGCAGCTTTTCTAGCACAAACATAGGCGTAGCCAGGTTGATCCAGACTATCTTTAGCCATTTTTAACAATTGTTTAGACAGGGCATTGCTTTGCGGGCGTTTTAACTCCGATCCAAATTGCTTACTCAATATACTCTCAGCCTCTTTCTGCTGCTTTTTATTTGGCAATGGAAAGCCGGCATCTTGCCCAAATAAAGTAACCCCGCGTTTCACCTTGGTGAATGGAGATGCCGCTTCCTTCGGTGCGCGACTTGCAACCCACTCCTGCAGTGCCTCGGAACTCTTGCGACTTGCCTGAATCGCTAGTTCCGCATTGGTTTTAATTGCCCGTTCTGATATCTCCAAATACCACATATGTATTTTCAGGAACTCTTGTGGGTTTTTTGCAGCAAACGCCTCCGCATCTTTAAAACTCAAGGCTGCATCATCATCCGACATATCAGCACTTAACTCTTGATCAATATCTGCAAATACCTGTCGTGCACGTTGACCTTTATCGCGCCCTAAGGCCGCAACATAATTATCCAATTCATTGATGTTCATCTTTTTCTTGCAATAAAAAATGTACGATTGGACCTCCCGCACACGTTGCCAATTTTTAGCCTGTGTATAAGCCTGCTTCGCGTCATAGAGCAACACAGCTGCTTCGACGCTTTTGGCAGAGTCCTCATTCATGGCTTCCATCGCCTGCATAGCCTGCGCATAGAGCGCATCTGCATCCACTTGCGTTTCTTGCGCATGCAGGGACAGCGTCAGAAAACCCATGCACACAACATTTAAACAAAGTAAACACAGTGATCGCATAAACATCTTCGAACTCCTCAGTTCAAATATTAACGACATAATCGCTAATACCAGTTTGAATCTGAGTTTCGATAGACCATCAATAAAGTGATACAGGTAATTTGCTTTGCGTGCGTATACGCCTGCAAGACTGTCTAAGCTCCTTAGCGCCAACCCTTAATTAAAAGCACTGACTCACCGTGCTGATTGAGCACCTGTTCAACACGTCCTTGCTCATCACGTTTGACGGTAAATGCCTGTTCACCGATACGGTAACCCTGCTGACTCGTCTCCAGGGCCTGTACGCGCTTACGTTGTTTGCCAAAAAAATCGATGACGGCAATACGCTCATTTGTTGCTTTGCTCAGGGTCAATAGCATCGCGGCAAGCTCTTGATCCCAGGCTGGTATAGTCGTGCTAATATCAAATTGATCAGCCAACGCCTCGCCTTCCTCATCATTCACTTCACGCACTACGGTGTAATGCGTATTTCTAAACAAAATGCCACCCAGGCCACTTTGATGAACACCTCGACCTTCTTTCCATGCGTGTATAGCCAGTGCATTATCAACTAAAATCTGTGGATGATCAACCAGTATGGCACCATCTAATTCCGCGGCTTTCTTCGGCGTATAGGTCAGCTCTAAAATGCGTAGGCCATTAAACTTCTTATCCGCCGGCAACAAACGCATCCAGAATTCATCACCATTGTATACACCATGACATTCAATCTTTTCAGTATTCAAGGCTTCAACTGCAGCGACTGGCAGCAGCAATCCGCAAAGCACAAGCATGACAACGACGCAACGTAAGACAGATATCATAGGAAAGGCTCCAAATCTATTGAGATGCATACAGCGTTTAAACGTCCGTTTTTAGGACCGGTTCACGATGAAATACCACAAAACTACGAATGAGCAAACTGCTCAACCAAATAATAATCGGTAGTGCTATACAGAGTATCCCATAGTGATAATGGCTTTGCTCAAATGCTAAATACAAACGGCCACTCTGTAACGGATTTTGTGCATCAACAAAGACCAAGGGTTCTGGCAAATACGCAGACAGCATGTCGGCATCTTCGAGCAAGGGCTCGTAATACGCGGCCTCTTCGGTACTTAGTAAAGGCGCCTCAATGGGGTTACCGCCACTATCCGATAACTGCGATGCCATGATACCAATTTGTGCTGCTTCGGTTTCAATCATGTATTCATAGACGATATACATGCGAAACTGATCCCCCTCTGGGATCAAATCAAACACCAATAACTCTGCTGGTGCAACACGTGATGCATGCCACAGGTGTAGGCTCAAGAGCGGTAGGATCTGATAACAGCCATAGAGAACCATGGCCACAATAAACATATTTGAGAAGCGCCGCACTAATGACTCATTTAGTCACGGGAGGATACAAACGTCCGAATTTATCATCTAAAGGACAAGAATCATTCAGCGGCTCGGCTATCCATAATTGGCCCTGAACACGCAGTAAAACACCAAGATTAAAAACCGACAAGTGCTGAGTCAGCTCGGAACGCAGGGCGCTTTTTTCATGAATGCCAGCCCACCACTCCTGCTTTAATTTACGACCGTCACTGACTAAATCACAATTACGGGTCCAGCCGTGACGAAACAGACCTGGTTTAATTTTCTGCCAAGTTTCCATCGACAATTCGCGTGATTGCCATTGGCCATCCAATGGACGTCGACTACAAAACCAGGTAATTAAGAGGCGCTGTTGCTCGTCATTCAAGCCACCCCAATACGCCAACTCATTATCAACAATTTCAACCCACGCCCGTTTGCCGCCTTCGGCCCACTGTTGTGGCTTGGCGTCTTTATTCGGTTCCGTGTTTTCTTGCGCATGTACAAAGGTTAAAGCACCACCAACCATACCCTCTGTGTTCACGACACGTTGCTCTGTGAACAAAGTCGTCAGTGGGGCCCACGTTGGACGATCGCTGGGCAGGTCTTCAATCTGAGCTGCCATTTCATCACACCAGATCCAACCACTTTGCAGTCCAATCGCATTGGCAAGCACCAGCGCGTCATGAGTGCTTAGGTGCGTAACCGCGATGACTTCAGAGCCACTGCGCGTATGACGCTCATAACCAAGTATACTCATGGACCAATCAGTGCTAGGCATGTAACTCCGATACGATTTCAATGCGTTTCAAGCAAGCACCCAGTTTAGGGCTCGCCAGCAACACTCAAGTTGCGCTTGGCGATGCAGGACGCTGCAGTCTGGCGAGGGCGTGGCTGCCCCACCACTCATCAGCGACAGTCAGTGCAAACAGGGCCAAGATGAAAGGCTGGACCAGATGTACGGCCCCACCACTGTTCGGAATGAGGACCAGGCTACCCACAAACAGCACACCTGTTGCGCCCGGTGAAGCCAACATGCGCTCGCTGCGCATAGACACCTGCAGCGAACTCGGGCTCTTATAGGCACGGTAGCAAACCCGTAGCACAATGACCAAGGCAGCAATCCCAAACCAGACCCAATTCCATTCCAACATCTGAATATGTAAGCAGAGACCCGCGAATAGACCCGTGGCAACAACAACCGGCTGCTCAAGGTCCTCAAGCGCACGCTCTACCAAGGCCGAACGACCAAGCGAGACATTCACAAAGGCAGCCCCCAAAAGTAAGCCGCCCAAGAGCGGTGAACCACCTTTGGCAACCGTAATACCGCCGCAAATCACAATAATAGCAATAAGAAATACATAGGCCTCATCACGATTATGGGCCTTCACCGCCAAACGGCCAAGACTCACACCCAAGAGAATCGGTACGCCCAGCCACAGCATCCAGGTGTGATCAATCGAGTGAGCACTATCAACGTGCGCTGGCACAATGCAGAGCGCAACCCCCGTCGCACCAAGAACGATAGCCAATAAATTCCACCAACCAGTCGAAACCACATGACCCGTAATCACTGTACGATGGCGCGAAAAGATCGCTGATTTCATCGGGCGCTGACTGCTTGCCATAGCGAAAGCCGATAACAAGCAGGATGCCCCCACTATTTCAATCATAATTAAATCAGTGCAGAAAAACAAAATTGCAAATACAGGTACAAACACTAACAGGCCTTGTAATCCAGCAGCAAAACTCTGTTTACCTAAAAACTCTGCTCCGGCTCGGTGAATATAGGCAGCACGCAATTGAGTACCGGCTAAAAGACCAGCGGCGGTTAAGGATACAATAAGTAAAGCGCGTAAACTCTGATCAATATTCTTTACGGTATCTACATCAACCGTACTAAAGACCAGCGGCAATAAAACCGCACCCAATAAAAAGGGTGCAAGACCATTTTCAATCCATGGATGCCAAAAACGACGCCGGTCTTTGCTCGAGGAGTGCGGCAAGCCCAAGGCCAATACACCAACCACCACCAATAAAATAGACTCCATTTATTCTGCGGCCTCTGTTTTAGACAGACCAATGACACGTGGCACATCAATGGCAAACGCAATACCTGAGCCTGGCGTTTCCAT
>CBDUFM010000225.1:0-5432 GCA_965366325.1 uncultured bacterium | reverse complement strand
GACTGTAACTTCGCTTTTGATTGCAGCAGCTTTGCAGAGCATAGTGCATAGCGCAAGCAGCCCATCATTTAAACATTTATACTTAATTACAATTAAAAGGACACACAATGAATACCGACTTAAGCAATAAAGTATGCGTCATCACTGGCGCTGCTGGCGTACTCTGCTCACAAATGGTCTGGGCCCTTGCCGAAGCCGGGGCAAAAGTTGCGCTTATTGGACGCACCAAAAGCAAATTGGAAACACTGGCAAGCGCACTACAAGATGCGGGGCATACTGCCGTTGTTGCAAGCGCCGATGTCTGCGACAAGCAAGCATTAATTAAAGCAAAAAAGACTATTAATGAAGCCCTCGGAAACATAGATATTCTGGTCAATGGTGCGGGCGGCAACCACCCAAAGGCGACCACCAAATTAGAAACGGTTGGTAACGAGGATTTCAATAAGGCCGAAAGTTTTTTCGGTATTGACGAAGAGGCCTTTGAAAGTGTCTTTGGATTAAATTTCATTGGCAGCCTTCTGCCGAGTATGGTCTTTGGCGAAGACATGAGTGACCATAAAAATGGCGTCATCCTCAACATCTCATCTATGAGCGCACAGTCACCGTTAACGAAAGTCCCTGCTTATTCGGCAGCTAAAGCGGCAATAGACAACTTTACCAAATGGCTGGCCGTGCATTTTGCGCAACGGGGCATACGTGTAAACGCGCTTGCTCCTGGATTTTTTGTCACCGATCAAAACCGCTTTCTGTTATTCCAAGAAGATGGCAAGACACTCACCGAACGTGGCAACAAGATCATCTCACAAACCCCCATGCAACGCTTTGGTGAAGCCCAAGAACTTAAAGACAGTACCGTCTTTCTGTGCAGTGATGCATCAAAATTCATGACTGGTCAGATCATTGGTGTTGATGGTGGCTTCAGTGCCTTCTCAGGCGTATAAGTAAAACAAACTACTCACGAAAACACCCGTGCTTATTCAGCACGGGTTTTTTATTTATGCTCAGGGATATGCCGAACTAGCTGCCCGCACTATCATCGTGCTTATGCTTCATCCATTTTTCAAGCAAGGCTGCCTCGATATCTATATCATATAAATCGGCGTTAATAATGGCTAAAGCCACAATATCTACTAATTCCTGGGTCACCTTTTCTTTGGCATCCACTGCATCCACACGACTTGAGGCTTTTGCACGTCCCTGTTGGATCAAAATAGAATCTGCAAATTGCCCAATCTCTTTAATTAGATTATAGGCCGCAAAGTGCACATCTATTTCAACATCATGCTTCTTCTCATACCACTGTGCATTTTTAACAATCTCGGCAATTAATGTCTTCATCTCCATGAACGGCACTCCCTTGCTCAGAACCTAGCATAAATTTCTCTAAAAAAAAGGCGGCCACTGGGGCCGCCTCTTTCACTAGCTTGTCGCTCGCTACTTCTTCTCGTCTTCCGCTGGTTTCGGCGGGTCAACAAAGAGCAGATCTTTCGCTGGGCGCAATTTCTTAAAGCTGCTGTCGGCAATAACATAGAAAAACTTGCCGAAACGCTCTTGTTTATCGGCAGCCTCTTTCTGGCCTTCAGCAATGCGTGCTGCAATTTCTTTGTCAAAATCACGCTCTGGAGCTGCTGCCTCGTCTTTTTCTGGGGCTACACTGTCCGCCACCTCCGCATTCTTATCCGCAGGCGCTGGTGCATCTTGCTTTGCTTTCTCCTCAGCCGCTTCGGTTTTGGCTTTTTCTGCAGCCGCTTTGTCCGCACGTAAATCTGCTAGGAAACGATCAGAACGCTCATCATAGCGGGTAAAGACAACCATATATCGGTTGTCGCCCTGCTTGGCTTTTTGATCTTCAGCAATTTCTGCTTGCTGAGCCGATTCATCACCTAATGCGATTTCACCAAAGAACAAGAAATACATGACTCCGTTTTCCTTGCCAAGCATCAATGCACCTTCATTACCAAATATCTGGCCATTTTGTCCGATGTAAAATCCTCGCGACTGCAACCATACATCATTATATGGGCGGACACCAGCCAATTTAAGCGACGTCGCCTCTTGGACGATGCCGTCCACTTTCTCCTTAGATATTTGCTTGCCCTTCGGTAAGACCTTACTCTCCCATGGCTCTGCGGTGTTGATCCGTTTAAAATCTGTTTCCGCACGCTGCTCAACCTGACCAGTTTGCTCGTTGACACTATAATCTTGAATTAAGACATCGCGCACCGCTGCAAGCTCTAGTTTAAGCACGTCGGTTTCAACCCAGTCTTTAAATGCGGTCGAAATATTGAGCGAAATATCTGCAGTAAATACTTGGTCCTGACCAGCTTCTCGCACATAGACTACATTGGCGGTTTCACTGCGTTTACCAACGATGAGATCCAGCAGGACATTCCCACCCTCACCTTCAACAGTAACACGCTCACCATAGCCTTCTTCTGCATCATTATCTTCTAAGGGATCCAAAACACCAAGCTCTGCATGACGAATAACATCTTGGGTTACCAATGGTCCACGTGGCACATTTAACACAGAACCTGCGGTTTCACCGACACGCGATCCACCATCAGCCGGATAATTATGATGACTCGGAATCAGCCACGCGCCATCTTGATAGGCCACGGCAAACACCTTCGCCTCTTTGGCCTCGGCATCCCATTGTGCCACCCGTAAAGATTTAACCTCTTCGGGCTTAATCTCGTCACGAGCGCCAGCATTTAATAATGCATGTACCTGCACTGATTCATCGGCCTGTGTGGACGAAAAATCCACCCAGGTCAGCAAGGTTGTTGCCACTGCAAGCAATACAGCAGCTATACTGAGGCCATTCATGCGTCACTCCTTTTTCTATCACTTGGTACAGCAGCTTGTTCTTCACGCATACGCACCACAAAGACAATCATAATAAGAATCAATAAGACAATCGCCGGCGCACCAAGTGCGACTAATTTCACTTCGGCACGAGCCGTTTGCACTGCACGTCGCTCTTTCACATCGGCCTCTTTAATCAGCTTATTCTTCTTGCGATTCACGCGCTCAATATTCTGCTCGGTACGACGGCCTTCTAATTTCTCCACCTGAGCAACACGCTGACGTTTTGCATTTACATCTTCAGACAACTGTTTGATGGATTCAATCTTTTCTTGCATCCGATCATTCAATGCTTTGATTTCATCAATAGCCGCCAATTCAGCTTTATTAATTGCTAAAACACGTTCATTGCGTTGCTTTTGCAGAATGTGATCAAGCCAGTGTAATGGACGCGATTGCGCTCGGCGCGTACGCAGCTCCAGGAAATCCTCATCACCGGCCAAGGCGTCCACTGCATTAGCAATAAATTGTACATTGCGTAAACCGTGAAAAACCTGCATCGCTTCCTGTGTATAGGCGGAATTCTCGTTTCGATAAATGGAATAAAATTGATCATGGGCTAAATCAGTATCAGCAATTAAGACCACATGGATGGGCTGTTCACTTGCAGCACCCTTAGCCAAAGGATTAGCAGCCGTCTCTTCCTCTTTATCCACATCTGTGACTTCTGGCTTAGCACTCTCATCCTGCTCTTCATCAGCGGCCTCGCCTGCATAGGCACGCTTCATCGTGCCAGCAACTTCGACAGCAATCATAGGTGCAGGGCCAAATGCCGGACGGTACGGTGGCTGCTTTTGTTGTAATCCGAAATACGACTGCTGAAAATGGTCGTTCCACGTATTGCGGCCCCACTGGGCCTGTGGTACGCTTGATAACAACGGGGTAATGGTCAAACCGTCTGCGGGAACAACTGATTTATCAAAGGCGCCCGGGAATGGCAATAATAGGCCATCAATACCCGTACAAATTGCCGATTCATCACTCACGCCCTCTTCACCTTTATACGTCCACACAAAACCCTTTGGCATACCACGGAATTCATGACTAGGGTTATATGTCGACCACAATATCTCAGTATCAACATACGTTAAGCCAAGTGCATTAATGAACGGTTGTAGATCACCCTTCGGTTCCGGTGGTGGCTGTTGAGGCTGCATAGGATTTTGTTGCGGTGGTTTTTTCGCTTGTGAAGAACCCAGTTGTGGGCCCGCAAAAATTGGCATTGGGTCTTCCATAATTAAGGCTGGTTTCCCTGACCAAATCGCATCATGCAATGCGCGAATCTGCTCTTCTTTCAAACGCGAAGGCTGAATCACCAATAAAACATTAATCGCCTCATCGATTTGCCCATTTAAAGGCACCTGCTTAATTTCATATTGCTTACGCAGTTCATCTATTAAATCCCAGCCCTTACGCATCCGACCAGATTGATAATCAAAACCACCAATAACATTAAACTCACTGTCTACAACGCCGATAACCTTACGCTCTTGGTGACCAACCGCACGAATCGCACGCGTTAGTTCATATTCTACCGAGAGACCTGGATCAAAATGCCCAATGATTTGGGTTTTTGCTGCGCTGCGCACAACCGCCCCCAAGAAAACTTCGACCTCTTGTTTACCAGAGACACTATCATCCAAAACCCGACGTGCCTGTAGCCCATAATGTTCACTCGCCTCAATACCTACATCATCTAAAGCGTCTTGCGGACGTTTTATTTCAACCGTAATCTTTTTGCCAGATAAACGATCAATAGATTGCAGCATCGTTTCTACTTCACGCGCTTTATTCTCTAATTCAGATGATGGCAGCTCAGTACTAATATAAGCAATCACATCGACATGCCGTTCAATATTCTTAATCACCTGTTTACTAGCCGGGCTAATCGTCGATAGGCGCTCTTCGGTTATATCAACGTCCAAGGCCAGACGGTCTAGCATGACAATCACGTTAAATGCGACCACACAGAGACAGATAGCTGAGACTATTAAATTAGTAAAACGATCGGCGTGCTTTGCCTGCCAACGACGCATCGATAAACACACACCAGCAACGCCCAGCGGCGCAAGCACCAGTAACACGGTCATCAGAATACTTGGTACTGGAAACAATCCGCGTTCAAATGGATCGAGCCATGCACTCGCCTCTAAGGCAATCGCACCGACTGCACTAAACACAATACCGAGTACAAAGGCAATCGCCGGCATACCAACCAAGCAACTGGCCAAAATGGAGAGCGACACGAAGAATAGTCCTGCAAACCACCAACCAATATAATGCGCAACAATCAATCCAATATCAGGGTCACCAAGCCACGCTAAAATAAACACATTACACCAAGAACAGGCTAAGGTAATCGTGAAAAAGGTCGCAATACCCAACCATTTACCAATCAAGATATCGGCCAAGGTCATTGGCAAACTTAATAGCTGCTCTTCTGTGCCGAGCTCGCGCTCAGATGCCCATGATCCCATAGCTAAGGCGGGAATTAAAACCACCAGTGGGTAGAGCATGTAAATGCGCAAGGGATCAAAATCAGCGATGTTGCGCTTAAAAAAGTC
>CBDUFM010000224.1:0-5438 GCA_965366325.1 uncultured bacterium | reverse complement strand
GTCGTGTTAATGATGAGCAGCGCCAAGTCTGTGAAGGCTGTCAGCGCGAACTCGGACCGTCATCTACGGCAAAAAAAGAGGCGTTACCTAAACGGGTGACGCCTCGTTTTTTTGAATTACGCCGTCAGTCAATTATAATATTAGCGCTAGGACTGGGCTTAGCTGTTTTTGCGCAGTTGTTTTGGATTGGATCGTATATCACCTGGTTTTTAGGTTCGTTGTTTCACGAGATAGGTCATTGTGCGATTGGCCTGAGCATGGGTATGCCTTCATTTCCAGTTATAAGTTTAGGCGGGCATGCAGCGGCCGTGTCGACACAGCAAATATTCCTACTGTTTTTACTGATGCTGGGTGTGCATGCAGCGTTTGTATGGCGAATGCGTGGCGTGTCTTATTGGCGTTGGTTTTTTGCGAGCTTACTGTTCCTGCATGTGATTTGTGGATTTTATGATGGTCCACGCAATCTTGTCTATCTGTATGCAGGTCAATGTGGCGAAGTTTTGTTTGCGGCCGTTTTCATTTTTAGGGCGTGGACTGGTGGATTTACCGAAACGCCGGCAGAGCGGCCGCTGTATGCTGCCTTGGCATGGGTGTTTTTATTTGAGAATATAGGTTTGGCATTTGGATTATTGTTCTCAGAGGAGGCGCGCAGGACATATGCGGGTAGTGGATCATTTGGCCTGACCAATGATTTGTTGCGCGTTTCTCAAGAGTTGGGGATTTCTTTGCAGAGTGCGGCCTTGCCGTTGTTATGCTTTTCGTTTTTGATGCCATTGGTAACAGTGGCTATGTGTCATTCCTATACGTTATTTATGTCCGAGCGTAGTGATCGGTTGGTTGTTGTTTAGCTGAGGAGCTGTGAATTTCAGTGTACATCATTCCAGATAGAGTAGCGACGATGTTAATTGTTGTCGGGTAGAGACTTGGGGCTCGTATGAAAATTAGAAACTACAGGTTGTGTTCAGGATTTGTGGTTGATTAAGCAATGAGCTAGAGCCCTTGTGAATGTTTGAAGGCGCTCGGTGTTTGGCCGTGTATTTTTTTGAACTGCTTAGAGAAGGAGTAGCAGTCTGGATAGCCAAGTAGCTCGGCAACATCGGTGACTGATTGCTGATCAAGGAGATAGTGTTTGGCGTGTTCGATACGTTGTTGGATGCGGAATGCGCCGGGGCTGATGCCCATAAGTTGCGTGAAGCGTTTGCGGAAGCTGGGGTAGCTTACGCCTAGGCGCTCGGCAATACGCGGAAGGTCAATCTGATAACTAAAGTCTTCTTGTAATAAATTGCAGGCGTCGCGGATAAATCGCTGATTGCCAGCTTGACTGTTTATTTCATTGACGTGTTGGTGTACATCGATGAACAATTGTAATATATGACCGGCGACATCTATTTGATGTTGTGGAATGCGACTGCGTAATTCTTTGCTTATTTGTTTGAAGCGATCTATGAGACTTTTTTGAATGCCTATATGGAATACTGGTGTTTCCATACTTGGTAATTTGAAGTGCCTCATGAGCTCAAATGCTGGCGCTGGAATGGCAGCGTAGTGACTTTCGCAGGTGGAATGAAAGTGCAGTGTATGTCGGTAGCTTGGATAGCGCTGTATGACGGTGCCTGGATTTATGTTATAGACATGCCCATTTGCTTCGTAGCTCCCATGTCCGTCGATGAAATAGACGAGTGCATATTGTGGTGTCTCTAGGACTTGGCTTCCTCGGGCGCTATGAAATTGATGCCCACAGCGGAGCAGGCTATCTGGTCGATGGACGTGGCTGTGTGTGCTTGTCATACTATAGTATCAAATATGACAAATGAATAGCAATATACGCATTGAAAATAGCATAAATAATGAATATAATTGCATATATGACAAATAAACAAGATGCGCGTATGCACCCACAGCACCCACAGCAAACGCAGGGCCAGCCCAATATTCTGATGATTCTGATTGATGATCTCGGCTGGCGTGATTTGACCTGTTACGGTAGCAGTTTTTATGAAACGCCGGTGTTGGATCAGCTTGCGGCTGATGGTCTGATGTTTACAGATGCTTATGCCTCGTGCCCAGTTTGTTCGCCGACGCGAGCCAGTATTATGACCGGCAAGTATCCAGCGACAGTTGGTATCACGAATTTTATTAAAGGCATGGAAACCGGTAAGTTAATGGCGGTGGATTATTATGACCACTTGCCATTGGAGGAATGTTCAATTGCTTCCGCATTACAGGAGGGCGGGTATCAAACCTGGCATGTTGGGAAATGGCATTTAGGTGATGAAAAATTTTATCCTGAGAAACACGGTTTTGATATAAACATTGCGGGGCAGCATTGGGGCATGCCGCACAAGGGTTATTTTTCTCCTTACGGATTAACGAATTTTGCAGACGGTCCCGAAGGGGAATATTTAACAGATCGTTTAACGGATGAGGCGATAGCCCTGCTGCATAAACGAGACAAGAATAAACCATTTTTTTTAAATATGGCACATTATGCTGTGCATACACCGATACAGGCGCCGCAGGAACTCATCGATAAATATATCCAAAAGGCGAAGGATTTAGGTCTCGATAAAGAAACGGCTATTATAGAGGGTGAACATTTTCCCTGCTTGCATAAAATCGAACAGCGGGTTAGTCGTCGTGTTATTCAGTCTGATCCTGTTTATGCGGCTATGATAGAGAATCTGGATAGCAATATAGGTCGACTTTTGCAGGCGATCAAAGATATAGGTGAAGAGGAAGATACCTTGGTTTTCTTTACGGCAGACAATGGTGGTCTCGCAACTGCCGAAGGTTCGCCGACTTGCAATGCGCCTCTGGTCGAGGGTAAGGGCTGGATGTATGAAGGTGGTACGCGGGTATGTCAAATTGCAAAGTGGCCGAGGCGGATTGCGGCTGGTACACAAACATCGGTGCCGGTAACCAGCACTGATTTTTACCCAACGCTGTTAGCCGCGGCCGGACTGCCGTTGCGGCCACAGCAACATTGCGATGGCGCGAATATCCTGCCCGTTTTAGAGGGGGCGCAGCGTCTAGATCGTGATGCCATCTTTTGGCATTATCCACATTATGGTAATCAAGGTGGCACGCCGGGCGCATCGATACGAAGTGGTGATTGGAAACTTATAGAGTTTTACGAGGATAATCACCTTGAATTGTATAACCTTGCGCAAGATATATCAGAAGAACATAATTTAGCCGAGCTGGAGCCGCAACGTGCTAAGGATCTATATGATCAGTTGGCGGCATGGCGACAACAGGTCGAGGCGAAGATTCCAGAAAAGAACCCTGATTGGGCATCAACGCCCAAACCGGCTTCGTACATTGATAGTGCATACATCTAAATGTCGCTTATGGTATGTTTTCTCTAAAATTGGGCATGACTTATTTTATAACCACGAAGCTATAAGCGAGTAGACCACAAACGTGCAAGCAGAAAGACCGAATATTCTTTTTATCATGAGTGATCAACATCGTTTTGATAGTTTGGGCTGTAATGGTCATCCATTGGTGAAGACGCCGAATTTAGATCGTTTAGCACAGCGCGGGACGAATTTTACACATGCATTTACGCCCTTGCCAATGTGCGTGCCAGTGCGCTCGTCATTAATTACTGGACAATGGCCATCACATCATGGTGCTGTGCATAATTTTGATGGTGAATGTTTTAAGGGCATTGAGCCCAGTGGGCCCAGTGTGCCGCGTGCAATTACCGCAGGTGGTTATCAGAGTTATCATTGTGGTCGTTGGCATGTGCGACCAGAGTCCACGCCGTTAGATTTTGGATTTCAGGAATATACGCCGGATTGGCGCTACGCGAAATGGCGCAAACATCAGGGGATTCCTCCCTGCCCAAATACAGGTGGTGGCTTCGGAAATGTGGATCCCCACATCACAGGTGAGCAAAGTAGCTTGGCATGGCAGGCGCAGCAGGTCATGGATTTTTTAAGTAAAAATGAGCAGCAGCCGGATCCGTTTTTTGTACGTTGGCACATGGTTGAGCCACATTTGCCATGTCGTCCTCCCGCAGAATACGCGCACTTGTATGCGGCTAAAGACATGCAGCCGTGGCCAGGATTTGCAGACAGTTTTAAGAATAAACCGTATATGCAAAAACAGATGGTGATTGGTCGAGAAACCATTGATTTAAATTGGGAAGATTGGGCACCCTGTGTGGCTCGGTATTTTGCTGAGATCACCCTGATGGATGCGCAAATTGGGCGTGTCTTAGATCGTTTGGAAGAGATGGGTGTCGCGGATAATACCTTGATTATCTACACGGCAGATCATGGCGACATGTGTGGCAGTCATAAAATGATCGATAAGCACTGCATTATGTATGATGATGTTATGCGTGTTCCGCTTATTATGGCGTGGCCTGATCATATAGCGGCGGGTCAGGTGAAGGATGATTTTGTGGTGAATGCGATTGATGTGCCGGCAACGTGGTGTGCAGCGGCAGGTATTGAGACGCCGGATTATTGTGATGGCCTTGATTTATTGAGTGCTGCGACAAGCGAGCGAACTGATGTATTTGGTACGTATCATGGTAATCAGTTTGGAAATTATTCACAGCGGATGTTGCGCGACCGTCGTTGGAAATATGTGTGGAATGTCAGTGATTTAGATGAGTTATATGATTTAGAAGCCGATCCTGCGGAATTAGAAAATCGAATTAGTGATATTGCGTGCAAGGATGAGTTACAGCGCTTGCGCTTGCGCATGGTGGATTGGATGGTGGAAACGGACGACCCGCTCAATAATGGCGGAAACCGTCGTATTTTAACTGAGGGATTAATCTACGATGGTCAATAAGACTTATTACTTGACTGTCTCCGTTTGCTTATTATCCCTAGCGACATGATTTCAATACAAGCTTCTCTTATTTGGCATAAGGTCTGTATTCGCCGCGCAGTGCGCGTTGCGAAACGTGCAAATAATGGGGTTTGTTATTGATTGTGTTGAATACTAACGAGTAAAACAGCAATAGACAAACCCGCCAAATTCTGGCGGGTTTTTTTATTGCAAAGATTCAGCAACTATTGCTGATGGGGATTGGAGATCGCTATGCACGATGCAGCGATAATGGAGACTGGCGAGCAGCGGAGATTGTCGCCGACGCTGGTTTTGACGTACTTGTGGATCGCGCATTTTGCGCTCGATGCATTAATGGGCTTTTGGACTATTCATAAAACCGTGGCTGGTTTGGATATTGTTAAGGCGGGTGCTATTGCGAGCGTGGCGTTGCTCCTCGGGAATGGCATGCAAATTATCTTTGGTTATTTGGGTGACCGTGGTTGGCGTAATGTGTTGCTGCCCTTAAGTATGGTTTTAGCGGCAAACATGTGTTTTTTGTCGATAACGGATAATTATGTTGTTTTGGGTGCCATGGTGCTGTTGGCATTTTTGGGATCTGCAGCCTTCCATCCTATTGGTGCAGG
>CBDUFM010000223.1:0-5463 GCA_965366325.1 uncultured bacterium | reverse complement strand
GGCCGTATCTCTACCTGCTTCTGATCTACATCGACCACACACCATAACGCTGCATCCTCCGATTGAACTAAAAGCCAGGTTTCAAATTCATCATTTTCAAGTGCTTCGACTCGCTGTGCACCCAACAATTGCATAGTGCAGAATTGCATTTGCGCCGCTTCATCCTCGACACAGGCATCAGGTAAACCAACTACAGTGGCCTCCCACGTACTGCTCGCGTCACCGATGAACCACGCAGCATGTGTCGCTAGAAACCCAGATGCTGCATAAAAAGCAAATAAAAAACAGCATAACATCGATGCATAATAATGCGATACACGAACGAGCACTGGAAATTTCATGGGGTTTTCCGCACATAGCGCTGCCAATTTCGTGATTCATGGGCAAGCACCTCATCATTAGGATTCTCTGTAAGCAATAAGCAGTCTCCACCCAATGATTCTACGAGTGGAATGAAGGTCTCTGGGCCCATAACCACACCTGCGGTGGACAGTGCATCCGCTAATCCATTTCGACCAATTTGTGGAAAAATAACACTCACTGATAAAACGTGCACCGCACATGGCAGCCCACTACGCGGATCAAAAATATGATAAAAAGGCCGTCCATTGATCATAATGGGCAATCGATAATTTCCACTCGTACACCCGCTATATCCGCTTCCACTATCCTGAACAATCGCCCATATTTCGCTTGGATTCTTGGGATGTGGAATCGCGAAAGCATGAGGTTTTTGTCTCGTCGACAGGCCCATGGCCGCCGTTTCCCCACCTACCTGAACAAGTGCGTGTACTTTCCCTGCATCACGCAACATGCCCATCGCGTGATCAACCGCAATGCCTTTGATAATACCACCAAAATCTAGCGACACTGCGTCTGCTAATACATATAGTTGACCATTAGCGAGGTAGATTTTATCCATCCCGACCTGTATGCATGCGTTTTGAATTTCGTCCTGCGTTGGCATCTGTGCAGTCTGCGCAGCATGTTTCCACAGGCGACGTAACGGACCAACACTAATATCAAAGGCTTCACTTGTAAGCACATGTGCTTGCAGAGCAATCTGTAGCGCTTCACTCATTTGCTGCGAAACGCTATGTTCGCCCTTTTTCCCACTATTAATTGCAGCGATCTCGGTGTCATCGCGATAATCATTAAAGCAATCATCTATGCCTTCTAAATAATCCCAAACCGCTGTCGCTAGTTCAGCATCCGGCCCTTGGAAACGGACTTGTACCGGGACACCAAAATACAATTCGCGCTGTTCGTGATACCACTCGTTTGCAGCTGGCGCTGGCTCTTGTAAAGGCAGCTGCTTAAACGAGGGCTCCCTATCAGCAGCAATGCATACAGTCTGTAAACCGCACAGATTCCAAATCACAGCAATACACACACAACGCATCCAACATTTCATTGGCGACCTCATGAGACAATCCGTTTTCCGCACAGATGGTTACAAGCACTCAAATAGTCACTTAAACAACTCGTGTAGCACATTTTACACCAAGCGACTGATGAATGTTCGAAAATCAGACAAGAAAAACTTGTAACCACCTGCGCGGGGAGCGCATTTTCCTGCATGTCCACACAAACCCCTACACACAAGCATCAACAGACGCTGTCACTGCTACTGCAGCGTTGCCTCAGCCTCCTCTATTTTATGATTGGCCTCTGCTGCATAGCCACTGCTAGTCAAGCACATGCCAGCGATGGACCACGTTTAAAGATAACCATCCACGTCGTCGATGGCACTGGCGATGATCCCATGATTGTTTTATGGGCTGAGAACCGCCAAGGCTTCGCAAAAACACTGTATTGGTTTAGCAAAGATCACGAATGGTATCCTGATTTAACAGGTTGGGATAAAAAGCGGAGTGATGCTGGGATAAAAAACTGGAAAGACGAAGCTGGCATCGACGCTGTCATGGGACCCACTATCCCATGGGGCAGCAGTAAATCCTGCCTAATTCCGATTAAGCAAGAATCATTCAATCTATTAGATGGTACTTATCGCCTACGTATAGAGCAATGCAAAGACAAAGGCGGTCACTATAAGAATTTTAAAATACCTCTACGGTCTAATTTCGCAGGCGGTGAATTAAACGAGGCAAATGGCTACATTTCATCCATAAAAATAGAAGTAATTAAATGAATCATATACTATTACTATTTGTGCTCTGTAGCACGACCCTAGGCCGCTTACAGTGTGAAGAATTAAGCGCACGTATTATATCCATTTATTCTAACTTAGAAGAGAATAGCAGTATATTTACACCAGGACAATCCGTCAAAAGCTTGATACTCATTAGCGGAGGCACAACACCTTACCGCATCTTGCAGCACGGCAACGAAATTGGCAGCACTCACAAATCACTCATTCGCCTTAATCAAAGCGATGTCCAAAAAATTGGCGCTCATAAACTTCGCATCCAAATTATTGATGCTCAAGCGCACAGCGTTACCGTTGACATTCACTACCACGTTGGCAGCACAAGCCATTCACCACCACAGCAACTCAGTAATTTAAACCTACTGAGCGATGAAGATGACTGGGGTGAGGAAGATGAGGAAGAGGATGTCGAAGACCCCTACCTCCGGAGTGAAATTGCTGTCTACCCTTGGACCGATAATCAAAGTCGAGCAATCATGAACACCATGCTTCCGTCTGCGCTTGCCATTGGGAAAAATGAATGGTATTACCGTATTCTTCATATCGCGCGTGAACGCATTGATGATGAACCAGCAACAAATTTCATCGGTCTTGATGATAATGTTAAAATTGGATTCCAAATATCATACGGCATCTTTGAAAACGTTGATGTCAATGTGCAGCGTACTAATGGTCGCACTTTACAAGTGAATTTATCCCGTGCCGAAGCAAGCAAGATGGATTATTATGACATTATTTTTCGCTATCAATTTCTCCAAGCTAAAAACGGCGACGCTTTCGATGCGGCGATTCACATCGGCCCAACACTTATGCTGCGCAATACCGGCAGTGGCGAACAAAGTATAAATGCTGGTCTCATTGTAGAAAAAAACTTCTTTAAGGACCGGCTGCGCTTAGGCGCTGGCTTAGCCTACGCCTCACTGTCTATCTATGAACAAACAGTCGGCAAAGGACCTGCCACAAAATTAACCCCCGATGAATATGACGCACTCACGGCTGCTGGATCGCCAACACCTCCTGTCGAGGACGAGCACACACTCGCCATCCCCCTAATGGTGAAATATGCATTGACTAAACAGCAACAGCTTTTTGCTGAAGTTATTGTACCCATTGATGGCTACGAAACCCGCGCCGGACCAAGCATTGCCGCTGGCTACCGAATTAACACGAATACCCATGAATATTCGGTTTATTTATCAAATACAGGAAACCCCAGTTACAACGGAACTATCACAGGTGGCCATGACTATGATGAAATAAATTTATTCGGATTTTTTATCTCTGCCTACTTCTAATACCGTAGCGTAAAATAAGAAACATAGTCGCTACGGACATCTAACAACGCAAATGAATTAAAGAAGTGGCGGCAGGTCTAAGTACGTAAAAACCACCGAGCGCTCATCTATAATGCAAAATCCAGGTCGGCGGTTTACAGCACGATTATAGGCCAATGACGGAGCTGCGATTAAATAACGGCAGTCCGAACGCATAACGCAGTTATCATCATAAGTCCGCAGATTATCAAGGACCCGACCCTTCGTTTCATCATATTCATATATGGCGGGCACATGTGCATGCCCAAGTAAAATGTGTTTATGAGTCGTATCATCAAAACAGTTCCACGCCTCTACAGCATCGCTCACCTTATTTATAGACCTCCGCGGCGTATCGTGCACCATAAACCAACCCTGATGCTCAATCGACAACGGCAAAGCCTGCAGCCACGCCTCGTCCGCATCGCACAACGAAAGGTGATGCACCTCATCATGATTCCCACGCACGCAGGCAATATTATTATTCCGCAAAATCCCAACACATTCAGCGTCGTCGTCACCACCATCCACAATATCACCTAAGCAAAATATCTGTTTAATGCCAATATTATTCAATAAGACCAAACAGGCTGACAGCGCATCGCCATAACCATGAATGTCGCTGATGACTGCAAATGCCATTAGAGTAAACCCATGCCCTGCTTAATACATTTCATTTTAAATGCCATCCCTCAACAAGCATAACTGCATAGTTTTATCTATTATGTCCACAGAGGACTCTATCTCTGCGAGCAGGTCTTGCGGCAGTGCAGCGAAACCGTTGCTCGCGCCCCAGATCGAACCGACCATGGCTGCAATCGTATCAGTATCGCCGCCCATGGATTGGATCATCTTTATCATATCTAGGTATGGCTGCGTCTGATAGCGCTGGGCGACATACACGGCCGTTATCGCCGAATTAAACGCGGCCATACCGTTGCCCAAGGCTTTGACAATTTCTTTTACACTTGCTTGAGGCTGCATATCTCGCGCGGCTTGAATCTTTTCCCGATAGTTTTGCGCATCTGGAATTTCTGCAGCTACATCGGCTGCCACTGATAACAAATCCAATTCCTGACTACTTGCTTGTAGGGCGGCCAAAACCACATGGCCGACAATTTGTGCACCTGTCACAGCCTGTGGATGAGCATGTGTGATTACGGAGGCGTCAGTAATCGCCTGCGCTAATGCGGATTTGTTATGACGAAAGAACACGGACAAAACTGGAACGCGCATAGCGGCTCCATTACCAAAGGAACCTTGGGCATACTGAGCACAATTAAGCGTCGACCAATGCTTGCCGCGTTTAATGTTTTTTAATAAGCGCGCCGCAGCAGGCCCATAACCACGCGACCAACGATAGCTCTGTGCAAAGCAGGTCGCTAAATGATCCTGATCGATGCCTTTATGCTGCATCAAAGAGCGCATACTATCCAAGCACATCTGTGTATCGTCAGTCCAACGTTTTTTCCCGTCTTTCGTTTTACCCAAAAAATACCACAGCAGGCGTTCAAGCAGCCCACCCTCATAAGGTGCGCACAAAGCATCACCCAAAGCTAAACCTAAGATGCAACCGTATTCTTTCTCAAATTGCGCTGACTCAGCCTTGGATGACATCTCTAGATGCTTTCTATTTCTTGCGCGATCGCTTGCGGCAGTCCCTGCACCAACTCCACACCAGCAGCTTTTAATTCGTCTAGCGCCGCCTGCTCATCGCCGGGATTCATGTTCACGGCCCTAGATCCGGCTACTATTAAACGAGTTTGAAAGCCAAGCGCCTGTGCGTCGAGTGCGGTGAACTTCACACAGTAATCAGTTGCCAATCCCATCACATCAACTCTGTCGACCGCTTGTTCCTTGAGATAATCACCTAGGCCGGTTGCCTGGCGCTTACCGTTATCAAAAAATCCACTGTAAGAATCTATCGTTGGATCACAGCCCTTGGGAAAAATGCGGTGAATATTTTGGCGCTGCAAGTCT
>CBDUFM010000222.1:0-5515 GCA_965366325.1 uncultured bacterium | reverse complement strand
AAATGGAACGTAGCGTTGCTGCCGTGCGCAGCCAGTTAGAGGCTTTCTCTTCGAGTACCAATGTTTGGGTCGCTGAGGCGGCAGCATCAGTACTGATACTGCCTAACCATTAAGATCTCTTAGCGCGTAGATTACCAACGCCTCCGATGTTCCGTCGGGGGCGTTTTTTTTATGTGTATCTGTAGTGCTGTGTGTTTTGGACGAGCTTAGAAGCTAAAGCCCAGGCTAAAGTGAAAGACCGGGTCATCATTCGAGGCAAATTCTTCGCCGATATTTTTTGCAATATCCAAGCGAATGGGGCCAATTGGTAAATCGAAGCGGATGCCGATGCCGATGCCTTGGCCAATCTCTGCATCAAAGTCGTTTTCCTCAGAGCTCACCATGCCCGCGTCCCAAAATATCGCGCCGGATAAATTGTAGGATGGCAGGAGCGGGAAGCGTGCCTCGATAGTGGCCAGTGCGGAGCTGAGACCGCCGAGCGGGTCGCCGTCATTGTTGGTTGGGCCAAGCTCGTGGCGTTTGAAACTGCGTACTGAATTTTCGCCACCAAGAAAAAGGCGTTTTTGAATCGGCAGTGTTTTAGTGTCACCTAGTAAATGATAGGTATTCAGGCGTAAATTGCTGGCGAGAACCCAAGAAGGGGCTTCGCCAAATGGTATATAATACTGGATGCTTCCCTCGTAGCGTAGGAATTCGACATCGGATCCTAATTCTTCAGAGCTCCATTCAACATTGCCACGCAAGCGAATGCCATCAGTCGGATTAAATAAATTATCGCGCAGTTCTAGAGTTTCAGCCCACTCAATGCTAGAGACGATAATGCTACCTTCGCTTTCTACTGCAGCACCGGGTGCAACATTGGTGGCTTCGGATTGCTCGAAATTATATCCTACTAAACCCTCGAAGATGTCCTCCTTGCCGTGCAATTGGCGATAGCGCAGTTGCATGTCAAAGACGTCGGAATCAAAAGATGGTTCTTCTCGTTCTTCCCAGCTGGTCTGCAGGATTAAAAAACTTTTTCGGTAATATTCACCAATAAACAGGCTGGAATCTAAGCGTTGGGATTTAACGCTGACGTTATAGCCAATTTCGCCGTCGAGTCCGATGCCAAATAAATTGCGGTTGCTGTAGGTGACGCCGGTCCTGAATTCTTCGTAGCTTCCGTAGCCCAGTGTGAGGGCGAGGCTGCGTTTGGGTAATTCCTTTACCTCGAGCAGAATGTCTGCATTAACAGTGCCATTATTATTAGTCGATCTAACAACTTTTTTCCAGCGAATGGATTCGAATACGCCAATGCGGTAGAGGTAGCCAATTGATTGTTCAATACGTGAATAATCTATGGATTTCCCTGGGTTAAGTCGGCGCGTGTAGTAATCAAAGATGCCACGCCGTGTATAGGGGTCGCCACTAATAATGAGCTCACTGAATAGAAACTGCGGGCCGGGCTTGATTTTAATTTTAGCACTAACGGTGTTTTTTTCGTCTTTGTTATAAGTGTACGAGCCATCAACGATGGCAGCGAGATAGCCAAGGTTATTCAGATGGCGGCGGATGAGGCCAATCTCTTCGCGTAGAAGCCGCGGGTGGAAGGGGCTTCCTGTCAGCGAGGTGTCTTTATGACTGTGGCGCAGGTTTCGAGCACTGATATTGCTGCCGCTGTGATCGGTTTCTATTTGTAATTCACTGAAGGTGAATTGTGGCCCTTCTACAACGGGGATGTAGATAGAGACCTTTGTTTTGTCCTCGTTCCACTTCAGTTTTTCTGGTCCAACTTGAACGCGTTGGTAGCCGTGGAGTAAGTAGGATGTGGCGATGCTATTAATGGCGCTGCTCACATCACTACTACGAAAAAGAAGGTGACCGACACCAATATGCTTCAAGACGCCCTTGATTGGCGAGCCGAGTGTGTGGGTAATGTCATCGTCGCTCCATTGTTCCCAGGCATCCGCGCCAGTACTCGCGATTTTATCAATAGTGACCGGCTTTCCTTCGGCTATATGGAAGACGACTTTGCTGGGATTCTGTTTGTTGGGTACATAGGCGTACGCTACAGTGGAAAAATAATAGCCTTTGTTGCGCATGTATTGTTTCATGCTGTAGCTGGCGTCAAACAGGTCGGACTCTCTGTGATTGCTGGCAAAGCGTTCTAATTCATTGAAGGCGGCCTTTTGCAATTGTCCTGCCTTGACCTGTTGAAGACCAGCGAATTCAATACGGATTTCCTTCGCCTCACTTGCATGTAGTGATGAAATGCAGGTGATGCTCAGTATGCAGGCTAGAAATAGAAGCCGTGTTACCATTCCGTTTTTATCCCAAAGTCTGCATTGAAGTCTTCGTATTTGTCGCGCTCAATTTTGATAAAATAGTTTTTGAATAATGGCGCAATAACCTCAATGGTATTAAGGCCACTATTGCTGACGTCGCGGCCAATTTGCACTTCAAGGCGGTCAATTAGTTTTTCGCGCTGTGGATCACCATTGCCAAACACTTTGCGCATAGTTTCGACGATGGCCCAGCCAATGACCAAGCCGGAAGTGTCGATATCTTTTCCGTTGTCAAAGATATCGCGCGGGGGAACGCCAGTTGTTATAAGGCGGGTGGCTTCTTCTGGGCTAATTGGTGGATTGCTGACAATGTCAATGCCGTTGACTGAAAAGGTGCTCATTTTTCCTTTTAAAAGAATGCGTAAATTATAGCCCTGCATCTTGGTTTGGCCGTTAATGGCGAAAGAGGGGTCAAAGGGCTCGCTTGCTTTAAAGGTAATGGTCGAGGGCTTAAACCAAACAGTTGCAAAGGGCAGTGAGAGGCGTGCGCCATCTTCGTGAATTAAAATGTCACCGGAAGGTTCTGGGACCATGCCCGTGCCACGTATTTTTAGTTCGCCAGATGCCTTGGCGTGCATCATGCTATTATGAATGATGATTGAATTATGTGCACTGGCATTGATGTCGAGGTTTGCGCCGCCGAGAAAACTTTCCGGTAGAGAAAAGAGTTGAAATTGCGTGTCTACTTCAGGCGTGTGGCGATTGGTGGTGATGAATTCGGCACTGTACAGTGCTTCAGTTATTTCGAGATCACCTGCGACGCGCAGCGGCGTGGTCTTGTCCTTGCTGACCTTGAGGTTGCAGTTTGCACGTAGGCGAAAGTCGGGGCTTTGCACGATCAGCGCGCGGTTGCCTTGCACCTGTACCTGTGCCGCCTGAATATGTGGGTAGCCGATGTCCACAAAACCATTAAGGGTAACGGGCTCATAGCCAAGTGATGCTGTGAGGAGGTCAGTCTGAACGCGACGTCCGTCTAATTGTATCGTACCGGTTATTTCACCAATGCGCGGTACAGCGCCAATTAATTTAAAGTGAAGATCCTGTAGATTAATTGTGCCTTGCATGGTTTGAATAACTTGATCCCAGTCCTGCTTCCAACTAGGTAAATCTAGGATACTAGTGGGTGCTACGACACTGATTTTATTTTTAATAAATTGATTTTCGTGTTGGGTAAACGTACCGTCGGTTTCCCAGGTCGTATCGTTAAAGAGAAAGTGTTGACTGCCGTTGAATGCAAAGGCTTGATGGTCTTCAATGGCGGCGAAGCTGACATTATGGGCCTGAATGCTGCCTTGAATGTGTGGGTTTCCGTCTGGCGCAGTTATTTTTGCGTCGAGGGTAATGTTGCCTTGGTTAATGATTTGATTGAGTTCGGGCCAGGTGTGAATGTTCTTGGCCTCAATATTGAGGGTGGCTTCTGGTGGCGGGCCGTTGGTTTTTTCCCAGCCATTAATGCTGATGCGGCGCGGCCAAGATCCAAGGAGAACGGCTTCTGCATAATCTGTTTGGATGGCGTAACAGTGATCGATGTTAATGCCGTTTTCATCTTGTGAGCAGGCAATATCGATTTGCATGTTGCGCTGGTAAATATCGAGGTTTGGTGCAGATAGTTTAACATCTAGGCGTGGCTCGGCAAAACTGCCACCCCAATACAGACTGCCATCGCAAAAGCCGGAGATGTGTTGGATATTAAAGGCCTTGCAGAGGACGCCGATATTAACTTTTTCCCAAGCTAGGCTGATATCATTTTCGTTGGGAGAGAGGACGCCTTCAACGAATAATTCACCAGAGCTGGTTTTTATACGAGTTTTATTTATACGCCATGCCTTGTGATCTTCACTGCGTATATGCACATCGTCGCTAATGCTGATGTGGTGATCTTCGGTTTGCAACTCGATATCGCTAATTTCAATGCTGCAATGTGTGCCTGCATTTTTAATAAAAGAATGAATAGAGGCTTTTAATTGTTGTTTTTCATTTAATTGCCAGAGTAGGTCATCGGCGTGGAGCATGCAAGAAATGTCAAAGTGCTCTGGACTATGATGGAGGCTTGCGATGAGTCGGCTGTGCCCCTGTTGCGGTAGCATGTGCGGCAGAAACGAGCGCAATAAGGCCGGTGTTTTGTTCCAGTGAAAATCAAGATGGCAGGACAAGTCCTGTTCGCGTTTGGTGTAGCGCCAGGTCAGTGATTGGCGTTGATTGGCAACGGTGAAGGGCAGGCGTACGTCGATGGATTGGGCGGTGACCGAACATTTTGCATTAATGATATTAATTTGACTATGCAAATTTGCAGCGTTTAAGTGAAAGGTTTCAGGATCGATACGTTTAACATTAATTAACCCAATTTCGTAAGCATTTTTCCCAACGATGCTGTCTGACAGGGCAAGGATGAGATCATGGTTGTCGCCAGTGAGTGAGAAATTACTGGAGGCCGTCATATTAGATTGTTGCCAGCTGCAGTGCCCGTTCACGGTGATAGTGGGAATGGGTCCTTTGACGAGGCTGGCGAGAAAGCTGGGGTCAAAGGGTAGTTGCTCTTGGCCGGTGGCGCTGTCGGTCTTTATTTGTTTGGATGCTTGTAAATCTATGTCGAGGCTATGGATCGCGATGTCGCTTAGGTCTGCTAGCGAAGCGCCGTTAATGATGCCCCAGAGATTATAGCTGACCGCAATTTCACCGATCGATAGCGCTTGTAGGCAACTGTCTGGATCCTTGCTGCGTATTTGAATTTTTTGAATGCGAGCATCACTAATCCATGAACCGTCGAGGCTCTCGATGTGGACGTCGGCATTCAGCTGCTTGGCGAGATTCTGTGTGATGCTATTGAGAATGAGGCCGCTGAACAACGGCACGCGCAGCACATAGAGGCCAGCCGCCAATGCCAGTGCAAGTACGCAGAGGTAAACTAAGCGCTTACGCCAACTGCGTTTGGGTTTATTGCTGAGAGGTGGGCTTACGGCCATATGCAGAGCTTAGCAGTACTCATGCGGCAGGCGAGAGAGGAAGTGCTTTGGAGAGGCGCTGGAGCACTTTAAGATGTGCCTAGACAAGCCTTGCCATTAATGTGCTGCAAGTCATAGTATAGCCGGAGTTTAGATGCTACGACCGCTTAATAAACTGGTGAAAGAATATTTGGTTAAAGATGCGCCGTTATTAGATAATGGTGGCAGCAAGGGCTTGAGCATGGCTGC
>CBDUFM010000221.1:0-5539 GCA_965366325.1 uncultured bacterium | reverse complement strand
AAACACCGATAACGATTCCCGCACGCTCATGAAACGCTGGCATTAGTTAATCGTGCCGCTTAGCAGCTTCCCTACACAGAAAACAAACATTGCCCACTTATTAACTTATTAATAAGCATTTAGGGGCATAGTTGCCGCATTTATGGGTATTTTTGGTGTCATCCCAAGGATATAAGACATATTATTCAGTTGAAACGTTTGAATAGGCGCTACCATCTCACCTTAGAAGAAACTGAAAATTATGGCTACAACATCGGTACGTAAATTTAATCTATCCGTCGATCCAGACGAAGTGCTCGACTTTGGTGAACCCCTCGCCTACTTCGATAGCATGTTCGAACGCATTGGCTTCGAAAAAGTAAGCAATTACACATTCCGCTATAATGATCAGGAATGCATGATTAAAGTCGACCTCAAAGAAAGCCCAGATGGCTATTTTGTTACCAGCTACGTACAAGCTGAAGATGAGCACATCTTCCGTCTCCAAGAAATTTCAGACGAACTTGGTGGCTATATAGTCGGATAAAAGTGACAGCACCTGTCGCTTGCACAAAACAACCAACAAAACAACCAACAAAAAAGGCACGTGCTCAGCACGTGCCTTTTTATGTTTGGCTATTGCATTGATTTAACGCAAAAACTCTTCATCAACAAAGCGTGTCGTAAAATCTGAATTCACAAAACGCGCATTGTTAATTAAACGTTGATGGAAACCGATGGTCGTATCAATGCCCTCAATAATAAACTCATCGAGCGCTTGATCCAAGAACTTGATTGCTTCTTCACGGTCACGACCATGTACGATCAACTTACCAATCATCGAATCATAATTAGGCGGAATAACATAACCGGCAAAACAATGGGAATCGACGCGTACACCCTTACCACTCGGTGCAACATACATCTGTATCTTACCTGGTGATGGCGCAAAGCCTTCTTGCCATTTTTCTGCGTTAATACGCACTTCGATAGCATGACCAGTCTGTTTGACCTCTTCCTGCTTCATTTCCAGCTCGTCGCCGTGGGCAACTAATATTTGCTGACGAATTAAATCGTAACCAGTTACCATCTCCGTAACCGGATGCTCTACCTGAATACGCGTATTCATTTCTAAGAAGTAATGTTGCTTACGATCAAGGTCATAAACAAATTCAACCGTACCGGCGTTAGTGTAATTAGCCGCCTTGGCTAATTTAGCAGCATCCAAGCACATTTGTTGACGTTGTTCTTCAGTGATAACTGGGCTTGGACTTTCTTCGACTAATTTTTGATTTCGTCGTTGAACCGAACAATCACGATCACCCAAAGTAATAACGTTACCGTGGTCATCAGCAATTAATTGGACTTCGATGTGACGCGCTCGTTGTACATAGGCTTCGATAATACAATCACCCAAACCAAATGCTGCCTCGGCTTCACGCTGAGCGTTTACCAAACCAGAGACTAAACTCGCGTCATTGTGCGCAATCCGCATGCCACGACCACCACCACCAGCAGTTGCCTTGACCATGACGGGGTAGCCAATTTCGTGAGCCACCTTTAGCGCTTCATCAGCATCATTAACAACACCGCTTGAACCGGGCACCGTTGGCACTTCCGCAGCACGCGCCAAATCTTTGGCACGGCCCTTGTTGCCAAGCGCATCCATTGAATCACTCGTTGGACCAACAAAGGCAATGTTGCAGTCGCGCACCACTTGTGCGAAGTGTGAGTTCTCCGCTAAAAATCCGTAACCCGGATGAATAGCATCGACATCAGCAAGCTCTGCTGCTGCAATAATGTTATTGATATTGAGGTAACTGCCGCTCGCTGCCGGCGGGCCAATGCACACCGAAATATCAGCAAGGCGTACCGGCAAGCTATCAGCATCGGCCGTCGAATGAACAACAACGGTCTCAATACCCATACGGCGACAGGTACGCAAAATACGTAAAGCAATTTCACCACGATTGGCGATTAATAAGCGTTTAAACACACGAGTTCCCTTGTTCAGGCGAATTGGTTAACCGACGTAAAATAGTACAGTTCCATATTCGACAGCTTGGCCATCTTCGACACAGATCTTTTTAATCGTGCCGCTCATGTCTTCACACTTAATTTCATTGAAGACCTTCATCGCCTCAACCAAACAGACAACGTCACCGTCATTAACCTGAGAACCAACCTTAACATACAGTTCAGACTCTGGGTTTGGTTTCAAATACACGGTACCTGGGATTGGTGCAGTGATTTGTTTACACTTGGAAAAGTCTTCTTCAGCTGGTGCTGCAGGAGCAGCCGGAGCAGCGGCCGCCGCTGCAGGTGCTGGAGCGGCTGGGGCAGCAGCATGCACAACTTGCACACCTTCGGCTGGCTTAGCCTTAGACATTTTCACTTTAATATCTTTATCTTCTACCTCGAGCTCTACGAGGTCGTTGTCTCGCATCAGTCGTGTTAAATCGCGAATAAATTTAATATCAGTCGACACAGGCTCCGCCTTATCACTGAGCACAATTTCCCTGACTTATGACACATAAGGAAATTGCGCAGTTATCGAAAAACCAAATAAACAGTTGCTAACGTATGTTTGCTACCCTATTTGGCTAAAACGGGAGAATATGGGCACAAAATGCCTAGTCAACGTTACTAAAGCAGACTCCACAAAGTCACCTAAACACTATTGCCGTGCTGAATTCCACGGAAGAGCATTTCCATTTCATCTGGGTTATCAGAACTCGCCAGGGCATCCTCACGAGTAATCTCGCCGCGTTCGTATAGGTTGTACAGAGACTGGTTAAAGGTCATACAACCGAAGTGACCACTATCACGAATCGTTGGCCCCAGCTCGAGAGTGCGCCCCTCTTCGATCATCTGCTTGATCGTCGGCGTTGCCATCATGATCTCGAGTGCCGGTACACGACCGGGTTGACCAGCACGCGGCAACAAGCGCTGCGAGATGACCCCCTGAATAACAATCGATAGCTGCATACGAATTAATTCATGCTGATAGGGCGGGAAAAAGTTGATGATACGTTCCATCGTTTGCTGGGCATTAATCGTGTGCAAGGTCGACATCACTAAGTGACCCGTTTCCGCCGCATCGATCGCCGCCTGCACCGTCTCGGTGTCACGCATTTCCCCGATCAAAATAACATCCGGTGCTTCACGCAAGGCATTACGCAAGGCCGACTGGAAGTCGCGCGTATCAATACCAACCTCACGTTGGTTAATAATACTGCGGTTATCTTTATAAGCGTATTCGATCGGGTCTTCGATAGTGATAATATGACGGTTGGTGTAGTTATTCATGTACTGAATCAACGACGCCAGGGTTGTACTCTTACCGGAACCCGTGATGCCTGTCACCAAAACCATGCCGCGACGCATCATCGCTAGACGTTCAAAAATTTGTTCTGGTAAACCAAGGTCTGCAAAACTAGGGATTTCCGTTTGCACGTGACGCAGCACAAAACCAATATGACCGCGTTGCATAAAGGTATTCACACGAAAGCGACCAATATCAACATCCTCGTAGGCCGTATCCACTTCATGATTTTTCTTAAAGATCTCACGACTATGCTCATCAACTAATTCCATGAAGGCAGCCTTCATGTCATCGCGTGACATCGCTGTCTGCCCCAACTGGCGCACGGCACCGTCAACGCGCACGGCAGGAGGCGCATCAACTTTCAGGAATAAGTCAGATGCACGAAGCTGAACCATAGCTCGTAAGATATCATTAATATTCATTCTATGAACCTACCTATATGTATTAGTGGATTATGCCTCAGGAGCGGAGAGACGATATACTAATGCATTCTGTAGCTCACGTAAACCCTCACCACTAACTCCAGAGATCACCAGTACATCTAACCCCCGCAGCTTGGCGAGCTCGGCTGCTAGCTCTTGGATGTCCTCACGGACATCGCTCTTATTGAGCACCAAAAGCTGTTCACGTTCAGATAGGAGATTACTAAAGCGCGAGAGCTCTGCGTTCAAGACATCGATACGCTGGTTCAGTGTCTCGAGATCATCGGTCGACGCATCAACCAAGTGGATAAGAAACTCACAACGCTCTACATGGCGTAGAAATTGATGGCCGAGCCCCACACCCTCAGCAGCGCCCTCGATCAAACCTGGTATGTCAGCCAGCACGATACTGCGCGATTGATGCTCTATCACACCGAGTTGCGGCGTCAGCGTCGTAAACGGATAGCTGGCAATCTTTGGCTTGGCTGCGGACAAACGCGACAGCAAGGTGCTCTTGCCCGCATTCGGAAAACCAATGATGCCAATGTCCGCGATCAGCTTTAATTCCAGCTTCAGATCTAGCTTCACACCCGGCGTGCCCTGGCCAGCCTTACGTGGCGTCTGATTGGTAGCGCGCTTGTAATAGGTATTGCCATGACCGCCAATACCACCAGCTGCTAAGACCACACGCTGATCTTTTTCACACATATCAGCCAATAACTCGCCAGTCTCAGCATGACGAATCAGGGTGCCCATAGGTACTTCAATAATCAAATCGTCCCCGGAGCGTCCTGAGCACATGCGTGACTGGCCTTGCTCACCGTTCTGCGCCTTCCAATGACGACGACGGACGAAGGTCGACAAGGTGTTGAGATGCTGGTTAGTGACAAAGATGACATCGCCACCATTACCACCGTCTCCGCCATCAGGACCACCCTCTGGTACAAATTTCTCGCGACGGAAGGACACACAGCCGTGCCCGCCGTTACCAGATTTAATCATTATTGCCGCTTCATCATGGAACATCGCGGCATTGAATCGTCATACCGCCCAGTTGAAAGCCCTAAGATGCCACAGACTAGGCCATAAAGACGTCGCCACCGACGACCAGCAAACAGCGGGAGAATAGCCATGGACAGGCCAGCCCTCCATCTAGCATCCCAGCATGGCCGTTATCCCCCGCAGTCCCGATCGTCAACGTCTTCCCAAATGGATGAAGCGCTCGCTCATCAGCACCGGTCAAAGTGCACAGACCTCGGAAATCCTACGCCGTTACAACCTGGTCACCGTCTGCGAAGAAGCGACCTGCCCGAACCGCAACGAATGCTACTCCAAAAATGTAGCCACCTTTATGCTTATGGGCGAAGCCTGCACACGCTCGTGCACCTTTTGTGATGTTAAAACCAGCTGGGACCTTCCAGCCCTCGACCCAAGCGAACCGCAACGCGTCGCCGATGCCGTTGGCGAACTTGGCTTAGAATTCGTCGTCCTCACTTCTGTTAATCGCGATGATCTTGAAGATGGTGGCGCAGCCCATTTTGCCGCTGCCGTCGAAGCATTACACAAAGCCAATCCAGATGGCCTGATTGAAATCCTCACCCCGGATTTTAATGGCAATGCCGACAGCCTGGCAACCGTTGTCGCCAGCAAGCCACACGTGTTTAATCACAACCTCGAAACTATTCCGCGTCTGTATCGGACCGTCAGACCTCAAGCACAGTACCAGCGCTCGCTCGACTTTCTTAAAAATATCAAAACGCTCGACAAACATATCTGGACTAAATCAGGTATTATGGTCGGTCTTGGTGAA
>CBDUFM010000220.1:0-5588 GCA_965366325.1 uncultured bacterium | reverse complement strand
CGAGCCATCCGCTGCGAGCTGCTGCGCTAAACGCGATTTTGCTGATACTTCAATAATCTGCCGTGCTAACGCATCGTTACCCGCAAAGCGAGCAAAGGCTATAAGCTGCGCATCATACCAAACCCCACGATTATTTTTAAAATGTTTTTCCTCTAATCCTTGCTCACTACTTCGCAACCAGTCTAGATACTCGGCAAACCAATTTCGTAAACCCGTTTCAATGTCAGCGGACCAAGATGGACTCGCCGCAAGAAACCCGACACATTGGACCATTTCCACCCACACATGTGTGGAGATAACACCCGTCGGATACGGAGCTGGCTGACCAGGTGTATACTTCGAATAGGTTAAATGCGGATTCATTTTTGTAGCTTCATCCAAAAACCAAATCCGCAGTAAGTCTATCGCCCGAGCTGCATAAAGATCCTTTTCGCTAGCTAAAAATGCCCAACTTAAATCAACGACACTGCGCGTAAACTGACCAAGGCGACCTTGATCATAATCGGGGCCGTTAATCCCAGGGCCAAATTCACCGTCTTTTATTATATAGGGCAAGCCGTCCGCCGTATCTGGGTTTGGCCACGCATAGGTTGGCATGCGTATAAAATCGTGCTTATCTCCGCTGGGCGGCAGCATACTTTTATCCATAACTGAAAACGGACCCTGCGTCAAAGCGGCATCGCCAGCTGCACACAAGGCCTGCCGTAATGCAGCATCAGCAGTTGTACGAAATCGTTGTAAGCGCTCGCTACTAAACAGTACTTCAATAATATCATCCCAATGCATCGCCATACAGCAGCTCCTCTTTCAGAGTTAAGGAGCATAGATTGCACCATGAGACCTACAAGAAAAGCAGGCAGTGAATAACAATTGGTTCAGTTGTTCTGATAATACCGTTTAAATATCAAACAGCGGCAAGCCTATCGCTGCATAAACCATAAACAGAGCGCACCACTGCCACCAACGACATAAGCAGGGCAGCACACACAATCAGTAACGCTGCAAGCGAATAAATTAAACCACCACGCATACACGAGGACGGGAAGAGATACAACCATGCCGCTGCTACTATAATTGCGATTAACGCAGCCCCATACAAGCCGAGATACATAATACTACACGCAGGAGCAATTAGAGCAATCAATGTGCACAATAAAAATAATACATCAGCACTGGTAGACTGCTGTTCTGGAGTCTGCCGCTCTAGAGCCCGGGGCGCTGCATTACTGTCAACAACCATATTATCATCATTGCTACTGGACCCCTTATCATTTTCAGTCGCTGCGACAATATCGTCCTTAGGCATCTGCAGCGATCTTCCCTGTCAATAATTTAGCAACACTCATGCCGAAGCTTAGCAGGCATTAAACTGAGAGAAAGCCAGGGATAGTACCTAGCCTCGGATTAATTACGGCAATTGATGCCGTGAAAAAAACGACCAAATCACTGTATGCGCATCCAAGGTGCTCACATTGGCACCTGCTAATGCCTGCGGCAGTACCGAACGTTGCCCCGGCCAATGGTGTCCGTGCTTAAACAGGACATAAAATTCAATTACTGCACCGCTTGCTTGATTACGATAGCGATAGCCACGGTCGCCATCCTGTGCATAGATGGTTTCTGCCGCCGCAGCACAAGCATACATTTTCCGCCAGCGCTGCATCATCTCAGGCACTGGTCCTTTTATACCGTACGAAATGGGCCCAATAAATATTTCACCACCAGCATAGGGATTCAATGGGTCTTCGGTTCCGGTTATATACAATAAAGGAATTGCTCGCTGTGGCTGATGCGACAGATGAAAATCATGGCCTGCTACTGGTGCGACCGCCGCAAAGACATCCGATAATTCACGCGCAACCCGAAAAGTCATGGCCGCACCATTTGAAAATCCACTCGCGTACACTTTTTTATGATTAATCGGCGTTAACGCTGCCACCTCTTCAAGAATGTCGCGCACAAATGCAATGTCATCTGATTGCTGCTTCACTCCTTCAAGGCGCATGCGTTGTGATCCATCATTCCACGATTGTCCATTCCCTAAAAATTTTGATGCTTGTGTAGGGTCCTTACGGGTGCCGTTCGGTGCCACAATAATAAAGCCCGCGCTATCAGCCAAAGCCATCCATGCGCCATCCTTAAGAGCGCCCATACTGTTGCCACCACCACCATGGAACAAAAACAACAGCGGCAGCGTTGGCGGTAGCGCTTCCCGCATCTTAGGGTAGTAAAGATGATAGCTGCGATCACGCCCTTCACTGCTGAGGCAACGCTCTTGTAATCCTGATTCAAGCGCAGGCAGCGGAATTAGAAACAAGAGCCACACGGCACTCAGCACACAAACACGCCAAACCAAAATCTGCACCAGAAGCACCTCCCTATGTAGATTAACACAGCAGCGCAGCACAAGTTACCCGCAAAGCGGTAATGTTAATTATATCCATATTTAAACCTCATTGTCCATTCAAATTGCCACTGCTTGTTTATATAGTCAGGGCATGAGCAGATCAAACAAACCCAATATTCTCTTTCTCTTCTCTGACCAACAACGCTGGGACACACTTGGCTGCTATGGCCAACGCCTCCCAGTTAGTCCTCATCTCGACCAGATGGCGAGTGAGGGCAGCTTATTCGAGCACTGCTACTCATCACAACCGGTCTGTGGCCCAACACGAGCCTGCCTGCAAACCGGCATGTACGCATCGCAACACGGTGCCTTCACCAATGCACGTCAATTAAATCACGACCTACCGCTTCTCGCCCCACAGATGAAAAAAGCGGGCTATGACTGTGCTTATATTGGCAAATGGCATCTCGCATCACATCGCAGCCGCGGCGGCGCAGGTGTCGATGCAGATTTTCGTCAGCGTGGTGTTCCTAAAGAATTACGTGGTGGCTATGATGATTTCTGGCTGGCTGCCGATGCCCTCGAAGCGACATCCCATAGTTATGACGGTCACGTTTGGGACCAAGATAATAATCGGGTAGAATTCCCTGAGGGTCAGTACCGCGTCGATATTTTAACTGATTGGCTGATTGAATATATCGAAAGCAGAGCGGAAGCCGACAATCCTTTTTATTGCATGTGTTCGTTTCTTGAACCGCATCATCAAAATGACCATAACTGCTACGAGGGTCCACATGGCAGCAAGGAACAATTTAAAGATTATGATGTACCAGGTGATTTAGACGGATTAGAAGGTGACTGGAAAGAAAATTATCCCGATTATCTCGGCTGCTGTAATAGTTTAGATTTTAATGTTGGTCGCGTCCGCGAAACGCTCGAGCGCCTCGGCCTCGCCGACAATACCATCATACTCTACACATCCGATCACGGCAGTCATTTCCGCACACGCAACGGCGAATACAAACGCAGCCCACATAATGCCAGCACCCACGTACCGCTACTTGCTTACGGACCCGGTATCCCTGCCGGCACGCGCTTTGAGGACATCATTAGCTTAGTTGATATTCCAGCGAGCATCTTAGCCATGGCTGGCGCAGAAACACCGGCCACCTATCAAGGCCGTTCATTTACCGAATTATTTAACGGCCCCGTGCAAGACTGGCCACAAACAGTATTAATTGAAATTTCTGAATCACAGGTCGGTCGCGCCCTACGTACGCGCGATTGGTGTTTTGCCGTTACAGCGCCTGCTGCTGACCCACAACGTGATGGACGCAGCGATGTCTATGAAGATGCCTTTTTATATGATCTACAAAATGATCCGCATGAGCGTCATAATTTAATTGGCAACCCCGCGTATAGCGCACAACGAGACCTCCTTGCCCAACAGCTCATTGATCGGATCAAGGAAATCGGCGATGGTCAGGTTGAAATTCGTCAGCCACAAACAGCGACGTCATAAAACAGCATGATCTATATGGCCTCGTACAATGATATCATTGTGCGAGGCGGCTCTGTATCAATTCGAGCAAGGACTCCAAACGAAACGGTTTACATAAGACCGAAATACCTGGATGTTCTTTAATATAATCATCCACCGTCTCAGTGCCAAGACCCGTCCCTAAAATAATTGGCAAATCTGGACGGAGCGCATGCAAGCGCTGAATAAGCTCTAAACCATTCATCGTGGGCATATTCAAATCCACCAACGCGATATCTACTGCATACACGTCTTGTGCAAGCCACGTCAATGCCTTAGCCCCTTCCTCAAAGGTATGCACTGTGCATCCGTGCAAACGCAGGCTCTCACCCATAACCTGTAAGATTAAAGCCTCATCATCGACCATCATCAGGCGCGTTTGGCCGCTAGGCTCTGTGCACATTGCACGCTCACCTTCTGCGGATGCAGATTCTGCTGAGGCCAGCGGGATAATCAGCTTAAAGCACGAACCAACACCAAGCGTCGTCTCAAATAATACAGCACCATTATGCTCCTGCATCGTTCCATAAACCGCCGACAAGCCAAGGCCAGTACCCTTACCATGCGACTTCGTTGTAAAAAAAGGTTCAAAAATGCGCTTGCCTGTTTCCTCATCAAACCCAGTTCCCGTATCACTAATCGACAGCACACAATAGGCACCTGCAGACAAGGCATTGTCACCTTGAATAATTTCACCCGCCGCTACATCCATACGGCTCGCTTCTATCACAATGCGACCGCCAGCGGGCATCGCATCACGCGCATTTAATGCGATATTTAACAATGCATTTTCTAAGCTACTCGCATCACCAAGAATCTGGGCCTCGCCGGCATTATCTTGAAAACAAATCTCAATTTTTTTATCGACACTACGCTCCAACATACTCACCGTATCCGCCAATAATTGACTTACCGCAATCAGTTCATTGCGCACCGAACCCTTGCGCGAAAATGCCAACAACTTAGTAGTCAAATCAGATGAACGCTGACAGCTATCCAATATAGACTGAACATAAGCAGTGTATTTCTCATTTGCTTGCTGGGGCAACAAGAGACTTGCCAGACTAGATATTATTTGTAGCTGATTATTAAAATCATGGGCAATGCCACCAGACAATTGACCAATAGCGCGCATTTTCTCAGACTGCCGTAATTGTGACTCTAGGGCCTGTTGATCAGTAATATCAATACCCACACTAATCGTCTGAAATGGTAAATCCGCATGACTGGCCAAACTATTGGACCAAGAAATCATCAGCTCATCACCACTGCGAGTTTTTATTGGATTGGCAAAATGCTCCGGCATGCCGGAATCTGCAATGCTATTAAACTCTTCCCAAATTTCGGGATAGGCATCACGCGGACACAAAACCTCAAACCAGTCTTGCCCCTGCAATTCTGCCTGCGTCCATCCAGTTAATTTTTCAGCAAAAGCATTGAAGAGAATAATATGACCCTGTGCATCTAAGACGACTACCAATACATTTGCAGTATCAATAATATATTGTGTCAACGCCTCAGCACTCAGCAAAGCTCGTTCAGTTCGTTTTCGCTCTCTTAAATCACGGAAAAACCCTACAATTAATTCATCGCTAGCACCCTTTAATAATCCAGAGCTACATTCTACTGGCACATCACTGCCATCAGGGCGACGGAAGGCCACCTCAAAGGGACGCATCTCATCGCCACGCCGCATCCGAT
>CBDUFM010000219.1:0-5632 GCA_965366325.1 uncultured bacterium | reverse complement strand
CTCATTGCTTCCAGCACCACATTCCCACTGGAATCGTGCAGGCTGGGGAACAGAAAAACATCATAGTCCGCATATCGCCTTAACAGCTCAGAGTGATCCACCTTTCCGAGCCAGCACATACTATCATCGACCCCGAGTTCACATGCCCTACTCCTGAACCAGCGCTCTTCCTGCCCAACGCCAATGACCGTAAATCGTGCATCCGGATAACCCTTTATAAGCCGCGAAAATGCCTCCAAACCGAGGTGCAGCCCTTTCCAATATATCAACCTCCCGACATATAAAACCCGCAGTGGAGACTCTTTATTCTCAGGCAGGGCGCGACGAGCGCCCCTCTCACCCCTATCGTCAATACCAATCTCCCGCTTGACGAAGGCCTTATGACGGTATTTCGATGGGATTATGTTCCGGGTATCTTCTGTTTTGCATATTACAAGGTTTGCCCGCGAATACAGTGCACGCAGGAGAGGATCGAAGTTCGCAAGATGATTAACAAGATCCCTGAGGAAATCGATTGCCCGCCCCCTCAACGGAAAGCTCCTACGCAATACTGCTGGCGCCGCTTCCCCCCCACCCACAGGACCAAAAACAAATGGGAGTGGAAGAAAACCAAGAAGCGATGGCTGACGAAAAACACCAAGCGTGATGTGTTGTGCCAGATCAAATTGCACAGACCTACACAAGGCACGCGCAACACGAAGAACGCCAATCTGCCATGCATAATAATGGACATATATTCCGAAGGACATACTCCATGCTGGAGGGTCATAGTAAACCACCTTCAGCCGCTTTATGGGTCGCTCACGCAACTCTTCCTCTATATACGGCTGAAATATCGTGCGGGTCAGAAGCCAAACTTCGCGGCCACTCAACGCCAATTCACACGCCCAGCGCCAGCCGACTCCGAGTTCAGAACCACAACCCGGGCGACATGAATATGCGGAAAGCAATATTTTCAAAATAAAATCTCTTTATCAGCCACCCTAAAGAAGCGCTGAGTCAAACATTTATTGAGACTGAGTTTTTAGTAGCTCTCTCACATTCAACGGAGGAGCACGTTACACAACACCCCATCGA
This sequence comes from uncultured bacterium, assembly GCA_965366325.1. Lineage (GTDB taxonomy): Bacteria > Planctomycetota > UBA11346 > UBA11346 > UBA11346 > JANQLF01. Next base: position 4,555 of record CBDUFM010000219.1, on the reverse strand, counting down.
ATCAGCGCGCAGTGGAAATCACACTTTAGCCCGAAGCCGCAGCAAGATCTTTCTCATCTAGATAGCGCATCAGCGCTTCCTTTTCAGCCCCATATCCGAAATGTTCAATATCCTTTTTATATCTTTCCGCTATCAGCTGTGCCGTTCGATGATCGTAATAGGCCCGGTAGTCTGATTTTGATGAAGACTGATTAAAATGTGGGAGAACACCAAGTTGTGGAAAATAATTCCGCACTTCCTCGAAGTCCTGAGTCAAACTCTCAAATTTACCTATGTATGATACATGCACGCCAGGCACTTCATAGATCATGCAAAACTGAGATTTAAAATGACGATCTGCAAGCCTATCCGGGACCTTTACTAAAACCTCGACAAAATCCAGAAAAGACATCTGGGGATGGAATACTCCATTTAGATAGTCTGAATATAGAAAGCCTTCCACATCAAAGTTTTTTAGGCTGCGAAATTTATTTTTATATAGCGAAACCACCCGATCAAATGGATTTCGCACAAAGGCAAAAACAAACCGATTTCTATCTTTTCCTAAAAGCCGATACTTAATCAGCGATTGCGTATATCGATGTATCTCTTGGTTATCACTCACCTCAACACCTGGCATGTCACAATCGAGCAAAGCCTTACGAATTGACGAGCAACCTGTTTTACCAATATTCAGATAAGCAATATTGCATCTACGCGGGCACACATAGTAATTGCGATATAAGGGATGACGATTAGTCACCAACATGGTAGACAAAATCATAAGGGCTGATCTGTAGCATCTAATGAGCGCGCGTGACCAAATATTTAAGTATATATTCTGCTTAACTTTATCTTTCAGATCCATCCAGCCAGACCCCATATCTTTTCTAATATAGTGCTCGATTAAGTACAATCGTGCTCTTTTGAGCCTACACAACCCAGCGACCTGACAATCTCTTTGCATCTGAAAAAGCCGCCTTATCCCTCCGGTAATATCGAAAATCATTAAACACCTTGGCAAAGCCGTATGCGATACCTCGGATTGGCGAAATAATCCTGTAGCTCAATATGGGAAACTCTAATTCATAGCCATATTTATTTAGGTATGTCGAAGCAAACAATTCAAATACAAACCTTTCTATTTTCTTCATCTTGACTTTATATTTATTTATATTTGAAGCATCTAATCCTGCTTCAATTTTTGCATGTATAGTTTTTCTGTGTTCTGATAATAATGCATCTTTATTTCCTTTAGCTTCTGAATATGCAGTATACATAACTGGCGAATATCGTATGCCAAGATGACTGCATAAGCGCTTTATCTCTATTGCAGGATTAGATAACAAATCTTCATACCGCAGCTGAAATATTTGCTCCTCGAATTTTTCTACACGCCTAAGCCCATCAGTCCAATATAAAGCCGATGAAATAACGCCCTTTGGTCCGAATGATTTAACATCAGGATTCTGATGTACAGCTCGATATGACAAGTGCACATCTCTGCCATCTCGAACAAGATGAACAATTTTTGCCTTTGGAAATACCTTTAATATGCGATAGATACTCGCAATTAGAACAGGAGCTTTTATCCCCCATTTATCCGGGGATAAATTATGGTAATCGAAATATGCCTGAGCGAATACAATATTCAATTCCTTAAATGAGTTGGGAGACTTTTTCTTCAAACACTCCATGAGATATTCGAACGGAAGCCCCCACCCTGAATTTTGACTTGTCCTTCTAAAGAACGATATCGCAACAACATAGTCCGATTCTTGAATGTCATTTCTCTGACAATAAACAGGAAACGCTCTCGCGATAAAATCACTCTCGTGTGGTATATGTAGCTCATCACCCGAATTCAACATAGTACGCAGCAATGTCGTTCCAGATCTCCCCGAACTAACAATAAACACGGGCTGTTCATGATTGTAATTTTTCAAAGCCTCACTCCACCAGAGCATCCTGATATTATAAAAAATGCAATTACTTCAATCATGTCTCAGCACCAAATAACACTCGTCGTAAATCGGCTAAAATCCTGCGATCCAATACTATTAGACTTGCCAAATACATCATGATCGCCACAATTACAGCCGCAACTATTTCCAACGATTTATGCACGAATGGCATTAACCATTCGCGCATAGTAATCATGGCTATCATCATCACAGCGGTTGCAAGCATGGCTGGGACCTGCTGTCCTGCATAGGATATTAAGTGCAGGGGAATAACTCGTGTTGCAGTAACATAATAAAGTGGTAATGCTAATATATAAAAAGAAGCCGTGTACGCTAAAACTAGGGCTTCGGGCCCCAGTGTCAACACAGCAAATAATACTGCCACCAAGAGGGCCGTGGCCAAAGTTCTAGCGCGAAGGACTAAGTAAGGCGCTCCAGAACTCATGACCGCATCGCCAAGAGAACTGATCATCACCCGAGCTGGTCCCGTGGCAGCCAGCAAGCTGATCAGCATTGCACTCTGCTCCCATCCTTCGCCATACAGCAAGCCAACCAGATCCGTCGCCATTAATCCTATAAACGCAAATAACGGAAATGCAATAGTCATTGTCAGGCGATTTACACGAAGTAGGTGATTAGCCATTATCTCCGCGCTATTTTGCACTCGTGAAAAACCAGACATTGTCACCTGCGACAATACCTGAATCATTACCGATCCGATTCTCCCCACCAATTGAGATGCAAGCGTGTAATAGCCTAAAGCTACCGCCCCAAAAAAATATCCAATAATAATATCCAAGATGCGAATGTTCACATAGGACATGACTCTTACTCCGGTGACATTCCCGCCAAAGCAAAGCAGGTCCTTGAAGCATCCGCTGGAAAAACGGAATTTAGGGTACCAATCACTGACCCACCATAGAACCATCGTCGAAATGGCTCCACTCAGCACCGTAAATGTCACCAGGCTCCATACTCCCCAACCAGAGACCGCGCCAGCGATTGCGACACCACCGGCAATCAGGCGCGCAATCAGGGTTCGTAAGGCAAGGCCCCTAAAATCAAAATTCCGCTTCAACAGCGCCTGCGGAACAGCCATCAATGCTTCAAAGAGCAGTGACAGCGCCATCCATGGAATCAGCTCCGCAACGTGGGGCTCGTTGAAAAACCAAGCAGTGGCGCCCTTCAAGCCGATTAGCACGACACCCAATACAATCCCAACGATCAAGTTGGCCCAGAACGCAGTAGACAGAAATTCGTCATCCACGTCTTCTCTTTGGATGATTGCGGTGGAGAACCCCTGGTCAATGAAGATCTGTATAAAGCCGATAATGATCAACGCCATGGCAACCAAGCCGAAATCCGCCGGCGCGATGAAGCGCGCCAGAACCGCAAACACAATAAAGGTAATTCCCTGTTGCCCTCCCTTCTCCAGTGCGGACCAGCGCACACTCTTGGCCATTTTCTTGCCGATGCCGGTCATCTCATCACCATCGAATGTGCCATCGTATTTGCTCTGGTCTTTTCGTAAAGCGCCATCAGCATTTCGTAGTTTTTATCGCTGGTAAATGACTGCTCATACTTGGCACGGGCAGCTTCACCCATTTTGCGCATTTCCTTGGGATGCGCATGCGCCCATTCCAACTTCTTTACCAGGTCCGACGCAGAGCCGACTTTGAATAGCAAGCCGGTCTTGCCATCTTCCACCAGCTCTGCCATTGCTCCAATGTTGCTTGCAATCACCGGCAACCTGCAGGCGAATGCCTCTATCATCACCAGGCCAAAGGTTTCATACCATATGCTTGGCATCACCAGATACTCGGCCTGTCGCATTTGCTGGATCACTTTTTCTCGTGCAACAGAACCCAAAAAATTCATTCCCTTGCGCATACACAGGACTTCCTCATCCGGGCCACCTCCAATAGCGGTAAATGGCAAGGATGACGAAGTGCAATCTAATGCAGCGGCGAGTATTTGCACGCCCTTTTCTGGCGCCATGCGTCCGACATACAACCCCCCTGACCGATGGCATTCTTCAGCACAATCCTCAATATCGATAAAATTCGGTTTAATTGCCAATTTTGCCTCTGGAATCCCGCACTCCGCGAACTTTCGACGACAAAACTCATTCAATACGACATACTGTCGTACTGATTTTGCGAAAGTACCCAGGGTTCGATGCAGTTGCAAATTGGCAGCAAGCAGAGTGGATGCCACTTGTGATCCCCGATAACATTTCAGGGTAGCGCCTTGCCAAAGGCTATGGCCCAGGCAGCGCTCACAAATATGACCATCTCGCTCGAATGTCCCTCGAATACAGAACAGCCGGAAATTATGCAGTGTCTGCACGATAGGAACACCCTGGCTGGCAATTAACCCATATACGGCAGGGGAAATCGCATGAAACACATTGTGTATATGGGCAATATCCGGTTTGAATTCATGAATTATATTCTTTAGTTCCCGCCTGCTGGAGCGCGACCACACCGAATTGACCGCTCCTTGCACTCCACGCGCACCCTCGTTGTTCTTTTCGAACAACCGAACCTCATGCCCTCTGGAGCGAAGTAAGTTTGACTCGGAATCCACAACGACATCTTCACCGCCTGATT
>CBDUFM010000218.1:0-5641 GCA_965366325.1 uncultured bacterium | reverse complement strand
TATTGGCTTTCGCCTAGCTCTGTCCCTGAGCGATAATCAGTCGCTTCCTTTGCAAGATTAACCAAGAGATCTTTGCGCAAATCTTCCATGCGTCGACGATTGGTCCCCATATCAGATTTACCAATGCGCGATCGACTACAAACGTAGATCTGTTTTGATAAGACATCAAACTCGAAATACACATCATCAGCAAAACCAAAAAATGCTGTTTTTGCTTCAAAGTGAAAAAAAGTGTCGCTCTGCCGCAGCAGGGTCCACCGACGAGCCTGCGCAAGGCGCAAAAGCTGCGCTGGCTCACAATACTCAAATGGCGCAATATAATTACTGAGTTTCTTAGCACGACTATGCACCAAGGGCTTACGCGAGCCAATGACATCAATTTCTGGCAAACTATCGGCTTGATGAATGACACGTCGATTACGCGAATTTGCCGCCATCAGCACCATCGCGAGCACCAGCACAACAAGTACAATTGCCAAACTTACTACATATTTTATCATTTATACGGTATAAACTCTCGTAATTGCTGCGTCACCTGATCAGCATCACCCAATGTCTCAATCAACTGTTCTATCTGCGGACTGATCTTTTGACTCAATGCTGGTTTGGCATCACTTATGAAGAAGCTACCATACTGTTGCTGAATAAATGCCTGTCCAGTCAGTGACTGCTTCAACAATTTCTTGTCGATACCCTTCAAAAAATCTTTCAGCTCCTTCTCTAACTCCTTATCATAGCCCTTTGCCGTTCGCGTTACGTAACTCGCATAATACATACACAGCGCTGGTGATGTCGTTGCCAGCTCCTTTAGCATACCCAACATCTGATCGTAACGGGCACGCATAGCGGCTTCAATCTTAGCGACCTTGTCCAAGATTGCAGGGTCTATTTTTTTCTTCTTACGAAGTTTTATTATCTCTTTTACAGCAGGTCCAAAAGCCAAGGCGTTACAAGCAAATAACAATTTTGCTAAATCCTTCTCTGGATAATCCCCTGTATATAAAAGTGGCGAGCTCGCAATATCCTGTCTGCCAAATATCTCAGAGCTCTTGATAACGGCTTGTTTATGCACTGTATGCTTACCGTCCTTAATAATCGTAAAGAAAATATCTGCATGGCGATCAAATTGACTGCTCACATCAGCATAACGAGCCCCCTGCGTCGAGCCCAAAGCCGCCAGCTGCCATTCCTTTTCACCCACCGAAATCGCCCAGGAAATTGGCTGCGTCTGCCTGATACCCATGCGTGAATTTGAGCTGTACAAGGCCATATGATTGAATGGCCATGACGCATCGCGCTGCGCACTACTCTCATTATACAACACGCCACTAGGCAGGCCCCCACCAGAAAAACAGCAAATAACACCGCGACCAACAATAATTTTGTAATCGGCTATGACTTGCGCCAGCGCATGACGAGCAGCCAATACTTTAGTCCCCAGTTCTTTCTGGTTGTCGCCATCCATGTACTGCATATTGATACCAATTAAATTATACTTTTCTAAAAATAAGTTTTGAAATGTACCAAATTTCGAGGCCCCATTTTGGCCATTCTGCCCATGAAAATAAATATGAAGCCCAGCTGGATTTGTGTCGCTATACGTAGATGGCACCGAAACGTAATAGTTATTCCCAGGGAATTCCGTCATGACCTGATAAATCCCAGTTTTACCAGCATTGTCAGAGGGCGCTTTGACAATCACATCAAGCGCTGGCAATGCAGCCGTCATAAGCAGTAAAATCACCACCAGTGCGAAAGGACGTAAATACCATGATTCATTCATCAGAGACTCCAATAAGTTAACCTAGCGCCCCTTCGCTGATCAACCAAGCTTAAAAATCTGACCGTAGCGAGGACTGTGACATACCACATACATGTATTCTACAGAACAAGGCGGTAGACTTTCACAGCGCCACAGATTAAATACAGCGCTATGAAGCAGCACTTCTTCCGCGAACTAGAGCCAACTCAACATACAGCCGATGGACTGAGCATCCTACAACGCAGCCTCGATGGGCTTGGCTTTCGTCTCTATTGGGCGGTCAACGGCCTACGTGAAGAAGACTATGCGTCGCGCCCAAGCGCAGATTCCATGACTATTAGCGAACTCTGTGCGCATATCAGCCATCTCGTTAAATTTATTGGCGACCTACTCGATTGTCCAGTGACCGTCGCCGCACAGCAAAAGAATGTCGAACGCGATGAAGAGAGCCTTGATAATCTCGAACTGATTCGCAAGCAGATTATTCATAAGGATTTGGTCGCACTCAGTAAAAAAGATAATTTCTGGAATCTTTTCAATGGTCCACTAGCAGATGCACTCAGCCATACCGGCCAACTCAATAGCTGGCGTCGCATTAATGGCAATCCCATTGAAAAGGTTAGCTTTTTCTCCGGCAAGGCAGCAAAAGCACCATAACATCACTAGCTGAATACAGGCAGTGGATGTCTTTCCTAGAGGTCTACAGGCACACCTTCTGTCCACGTTTCGACAACCTTAAATAAGCTGTCTAATTGGATCGGCTTGCCAATGTGATCGTTCATACCGGCTTCTAGACAAAGCTGTCGATCACCGTTCATCGCGTTGGCAGTCAACGCCACAATCGGCAATTCTTTGTGCGCTGGTGAAATCTGGCGAATTACCCGTGTTGCTTCATAGCCATCCATAATCGGCATTTGGCAGTCCATAAACACCAGATTATATTTCTCAGGATTCTCCAAGGCATCGATGGCTTCCTGACCATTGGTCACCACGTCAACCGTGCAGCCCAATTTACGCAACATGCGCATGCCTACTTTTTGATTAATGATATTATCTTCCACCAATAAAACATGGGCATGTGAAGAACCCATGCGCTCACGACGGCTCGTTTCTTGCTGCCGTTTTACAATCAAATCAGTACGCAGTTCCCGCTCACCTTGCAAGGCTCGTGCAATGGTTTCTTTGAGCGTTTTCTCGCGAGCTGGCTTGGCCATGCACGTATTATAGCCCGCGGCCAAGGCCTGTTCGTGATGAAAATGCTTAGGCGTTGCCGATATAAGCACCAATGGCGTATCTTTAATCGCGACATCACGGCGGATACGCTGTGCTAAAACCCAGCCGTCTGGGTCAGGCATATTTAAATCAATCAGTGCTAAATCAAAAGCCTCGCCTTTTTCGGCAGCATCAAGCAAGACGTCAATAGCTGTATGCGATGTTTCAATGGCTGTACACTGCATGCCTAAAAATTCTAACTGACGTGATAAGACAAACAGACTGGTTGCGTTGTCATCAACCAGTAAGACGCGTTTACCTGTAAAATCATAGTCTGAATCGAAGTCATCAATCTCACGCAATTTTAACGGCAAGGTAAACCAACAATTTGTTCCAACACCCTCTGAACTGTCGATACCAATATGTCCGCCTAACATGCCCACTAACTGACGGCTAATGCTGAGACCGAGCCCCGTGCCACCCTGATCACGCGATGCATTTTGGTTAGCTTGCAAAAATGGCTTAAATATTTTCTCACGTTGCTCTGCCGGTAATCCAATACCAGTATCACCGACAATAAATCGCAGCTCTACTTGACGACTTGCCTCACTTTCAATGCAAACATCAAGGCTAACTACACCTTCTTTGGTAAATTTCACCGCATTACTGAGGAGGTTACGCAAGACTTGGCTAATGCGTTCTGGATCACCCACAACGGCATCAGGCACATTCGGATAAATCAAACACGCTGTTTCCAAACCCTTAGTGCGCGCTTTGTCCAAAACAAAATCAACAGCGTCTTCAATCGTATCGCGTAATGAAAATGGCTTTTCCTCAACCGTTAATTTTCCAGATTCCAATTTACTATAATCAAGAATATCATCTATAATACGCATCAGCGTTTCACTAGAGCCCGCTATGGTTTGCACATAGTCCATTTGCTCTTCGTTAAGTTCCGTATGCATCATAAGCTCAGAAACACCGACCACGCCATTTAAAGGTGTGCGAATTTCATGACTCATGGTTGATAAAAAGTCATCGCGAGTCTGGTTAGCTTGGTCAATAAGCACTCGTGCAGCACGAATTTTTTGCTCTTCCCGTTTCAGCTTACGCTGCAGGGCATAATTATTGACGGTCATCGTAATCGAACGCAGTGGATAACGATGATCTGGATCGCTAATAATAAAATAATCATCTGCACCACAGGCTACAGCATGCTTAGCCAACTGCTCATGTTCACTTTTCACTAAGAGGAACAAGGGAATCAATAAGGTGTCTGCCTGGCGCAGTTGTTCGGTAAACTCTAGGGCATCAAAATCCATCAAATGATAATGCGCAAAGACAAAATCAATCTCATTATCCAAGCACGAGATAAGGCCGTCACTACCCGATTCAGCCTCGACATACTCCAGCTCATTCCCGTAAACATTGTGCAGCAATGTCTTTGCATAAATAGACTCGTCTTGTTCCAAGCCAACCAACAGACAGCAGCGTGCACGCGCATCAGGCATGGTAATCAAACTCCCTCGTGATTACAGGCTCCCTCAGTCACTATACGTTGAGTTTCGGAAACCTTTATACCCTAGCTTACCTCAAAACGCCTCACTTAGCAAATAGCGCTTTGTCCAATTATTGTACAACAGGCACGTTCAAGTCCTTTAAACCAAAAAACTTAGGCCACAGAGCAAAGCAGCTGGCATGTACTAATCAGCAACAGCGCGCTAAGCAGACTCTGTTGCTACGGGATCACTCTGTGCTGGCTGCAATTGCTGTAACCAGACCTGCTCTAGCTCATCGTGCTGAGCCTGCATCTCGGCGCTTGGCTCATCCTCATCTGACTGCATGAGCGATCGCATCGATAATAACTTCAAGGCTTGGCTCAATTGGGCAAAGCCAGTCTTAGGATCAGCTTCGAGCTGCTTATCAAGCCACAGCGTTATGTCGAGATCATCAGTCTGTAGATACGTTTTAAATTGTGATAAGGCCGCTGCGGGCTGCTGCGCATGTAAGGCGAGACAGCGTTGCATGATTTTCAGGCCGCTCGCTCGGGTAAAGAGCAACTCCCAGTAACTCGCATGCTTACAACAAACCAAATAAAAGACATGCAGAACATGGACGATGATGCCATAGAGCAGTGCATCTGCTGGGCTCAAAAAACTGAGCAACAACAGGGTTACCGCAGCCCCCTTTAACAAAGATCCTAAGTCAAAGAGGCTACGACCCACAACAATAATCAGCAGCAGCTTCAGTCGGATAAACCAATAACGCTGCGCCAATATTGTTTTCATTAAAAATGCAACCGCTCTCTATTTAAATGACAGCAGTAAATCACCGGTGTCGACTTGACCGCCAGCCTTAACGAGCAAACGATCGATGACCCCTTCTTGCTCAGCATAAATCGTGGTTTCCATCTTCATCGCTTCGAGCACCAAGAGCTTCTGACCTTTAGAAACCTTGTCGCCTGCTTCGATATAGACTTTTACCACCATGCCGGGCATGCTTGAACCAAGATGGTCACTGTTATCCGGATCTGCTTTTTCACGACCACCAGTAGCACCGCCAACTGATTTATCGAGAATACTCACATTTCGTGGCTGACCGTTTAATTCAAAAGAAACCAAACGCATGCCGTCTTCGTTCGGTTCAGAAACACTAGCAAAGCTAATG
>CBDUFM010000217.1:0-5647 GCA_965366325.1 uncultured bacterium | reverse complement strand
CAACCTCTCTACGGAACATGCACCCCAGCTACAAACCAGCAAGGAAGTCCCACTGTGATCTATATTATTACACCCATATATATATTAGTTAACTGAAATATGTCCAGTCTGTGACCTACAAATAAAGCCACAAAGAACAGCCTCAGTTACTGACAGCCTAGTACATGTACAGGCCTGTCTCGCACACTGCTTAGGTCAGCAAACGCCCAGCACAGCCCTTCAACAGTACCAGCAAGGGCGTACGAACGCTTACGTATTTCATAGCCCGCTCCACCACATGGTGCTTGGCCACCCAGCGCACTGCATGCACATAACTGCACCTAGCTGCGCCCAGTCATCCTACGTAGACACTCAAATGGTACCTGCATGTAGCAATGATTGGCACAAGGACTCCACCTGCGCCAAACAATCCATGGATAATTGCCCACGCAACTCACCCGCAAAGACTAAATCCATACCGTCCAAACATGCATGCGTTGCCGATGCCGTAAAACTGCCGCTATGGCGGTTTATACTGATCTCGGCTGCCTCACCATTTAAACTCCGCAGTGCAAATGAACCACAGGCTAAAACCTCAGCATCATGCAATTGCAAATCCAAACGATCAGCACGAACAAGCACACTAAAATAACGACCCGTATAATTTAATTCAGCGCATTGACCCGATTGTGCAGTTAATGCAAAAAGATGCAGGTCACAAATGTCATTATTGATACCATAATTGCGCACGCGCAAGAGCGGCTCACGAATATGTCCATTTAAGACCTGCGCCTGCAACGGTGCCGCGCCTGGGGCCAAAGCACGAACCACACCTAAACAGCCCTTAGGCTGATCGAACTGCAATTGCAAGTGCTGCATCGCAAAACTATCCTCAGCCTCACGTTTATAGTATAAGTGCGCCATACGTTGGTCTGACCAATCTTCATAATCTTGATCAGGCACCAATATCTGCACATCAATACCAAAGCGTCCTTTCAAACGCCAGTCACCACGAGATTCTAAGGTACATGCATCAGCAACTGTTTGCATATGAAAATAAATGGGTTCGGTATTTGCAGCTGGAAGATTGAGCGCGTCATGAACAATGACATAATCACCTTTCACATAACAACAGCTGCGATGATCAACGGGCTGCGCCTCATTAAAACGACGCTCTGCTTCTTGCACCAAATCGTGATGACAATTATCCGATAAATAGACGGCCTCACCTGGCTCAATAAATAAGGGGTGAACCCCCTGCGCAAAATCAACGGAGCTAGCGCTATGCCAGCGTTCTACGTGACCTGCCGCAAGTGGCATATGCGTATCACCGCGCGACAGCGTTGTATGACGCCAGGTCTCACCTGCTTCACCACCATCAAACAAAAGAGGCACACCATGTTCAAAATAAATTAAACTGCCTTCACTGCGATGATACCGATAACCACCGGGGCCTTGTTTAAATAACACATAGCCTTCGTCTTCTCTATCACCAAAGCGATGGCGCATGACCGCACCAAAGCCCTCAAGACGACGACTCACTAATGTTGGGGCTTCTTGAGGAATAAGTAAGCTGGGATCATCACCAGTAAATAATAAATGATTCTGACTATGCGCATGCTGGCTCTTTGCGCCGTCCTGATATAGCCAGCGCAGGGTCGCGGCTAATGCCGGATCACTAGCATCGAATGCCGCCGCCATCGACACATGACACTCTGGAATTTCTCGGCCAAGCCCTGCATGGTCACCAACCGGCGGAATCCAACGGCCCATGGGCTGTTGTCGCCATTCTTCCAGACTGCACCCGTCGCGCATTAAATCGTGATTTTGTGGATACGCTGGGGTCACCAGTAAAGCCGCCCAACGTAATAAATCATTCAGTAACGGCGCCTGCTCAACCTTCCACAAACCATGCCGCTGCAGTAATGCCGCAATATGCAAGCGACAAGTCATGGCATGCACATAATAACAAGCAGGATTTTCATACCATTTACCACTGCCCGGTGTGCAATAGGCATCTAAGGCACAATCCATACGTTCAATAACATGTTCAAGCATAGCATCGGCAAGCGGATGGCCGCGCAAACACAGACCAATACTACCAACAATATCAACACGGTCGGCTTCGAAATTCGCATTACGGCCACCGTAACGCCAATTCATAAAGTCGGGATCCATAAAACGCTGGCCAATTATTAATAAATGGCGACGAGATTCGCGTTCTTGTTCTGGAGTAAAAGCCTTACAGCCAGCAAGTAAATCAAATTGCTCTGCGTGATCAGTGATATCCCGACCACCAACGGGGCTATACATATCACCCCACTGGCGCCCCAAAATACTCATGTGCACTCGCGTCGGTAAATGACGCAGCAGTTGCATTTTTCGTTGCCACAATGGGTAAGCATCGCGCTCTAGAACTGCTACTAATTCTGCACTACAACGACGTTTTTGCTGCGCCTCACGACGCACACCCTGCCACTGTTCTTGATACGCTGACTGCTGCATCTTACGCCGCAGGGCTGGTAACTCATCACGCTGACAAAGCAGACGTGGATGTTCGACACTGATGTTTAAATCTAATTGCCACGTAATCAAATCTTCAAGTCGCGCAGACGAACATTGCTGCTGAATCTGCCACAGCTGACGCTCGGGACCATCATTGTTGGCAAAATCTCCAACCATAATCCCCCAATGCCGCGTCCCATTGAAACTCCGAAAATTAAATCCGCAGTCGCCCGCTGCTGTTGTCGCAGCAGTAATCATAGAAATGGTTGAACCCACCATTTCTGGAAATGGCCAGTCCCATTCATGACGCCCCTTACCTGGGCCTTGTGCGATTAACGCAAAATCCTGATCATCCCAATCACCACGTAACCGCGTAAATACGCCCACATAATCGGCATGTTCCAAACGGGCATCACACATGCCATAGCCAAAACCAACGTTTCCGGCCATCCATGCCACTGATTCCTGCATCCGTGCCAGCTCACGATCTTCTGCATTTAAATCACTCCACAGCGGTACATTGCCTTCAGCGCCCTTGGCGAGAAATCCACGCCCACCAATAAAGTCCTGCATAGTAAAATCAAAACGTACACCGGCATCGGCCTGTGATGTTTCGGTGACCAAGACATACGCTTGATCTTGATGCGCTGTCAGCTCCCATGCGTAGTCGCGACCACTAACACTGCGGTAACGAATAGTTATTACAGTGGCCAAGGGACCATGTTCACGAATCGTCACTATGCGTTCGCACATTTCTTGACCCGCTGATAACAATAATCGGCCCTGCCCGCGCCAGGCACCACCTGCTTGGCGCACGGCATCTATCGGTGGCGCGTCTACTGCTGCGCTAACTGCTGGAATGCGAAAACCAGCAACGCCAGTATCAACAATAAGAAAACCATCTTTTTCCTCAATCGACATTGGCGTTGTTGTTGTAGCAGCTGTTGCTGGGCGCATCAACAAACGACGTCTACTCTGCGCTGGCGCGGCAGCCATCACCAATAATTGATCATTAATAAGCTGATGCGTTAGCGGCTGCTCTGGCGCATCTTCCCAATATAACTCATGTGCATCTGTAAATCCCAGCGGTACCTGCACATGAACCGCCTGAAATGCATAGTCATAGTCACTCGGGTTATATACATTCCACACACCGGCTACAGCCTTTGCATTTGCACCCGCCGCTGAACCCAAACGCGCCGCATCTATATCTACTAATAAGCGCTCAGGTGCTTGTTCTGGGAAATGAATATCATGCAATACAAAGCGCAGTCCCTCCGGTGCAAGCGCATCATCAAGCTCAACGGCCATCCATAAGCGCCCGGCTGGTAAATCTGAAATATCAACACAGCCGTTCTTATCGCTATGGGCCCGCCACAAACGACAAGCTGGTGTTGGCACACGTATATGCATCGCACCGAGTTCAATTTGTGGCTCAAAATGGTCATCAAGCCAGATACCTATTTGTAGCGGTGCGTCCGCGACAACGGCACCTTCTGCATCAATTAATTGCACCTGCAACGTATGTGGTCCATGCTCCGGCGGCAAGACGAGCTGCTGTTCTTTTCCAGCCTCACCTTTTTTCGCTACTTTTTTCGCTACCAAAGGATCGCAGCCTAAGCGTGATGCAATGACATCGCGGTATTGTCTGCGTTGCTCATCTAAGGCCTGTTCGTCAACTTCAGCCAATGCCTTAAGTGCCAAATCGCGATAATGTAATTGGTATTCTTCATAATCCCAACCAGCGCGATGCTCAGGCCCACGAATAAAGGCCTCACGGCCACGCTGTAAGTGTAACAAATCAACCCGCAGCAGTGACTTATCAAGCGCCTGTTCTTGGGTAGCTGGCTCGATGCCGTCTAGGCAGGCCAATGCAGCCACGGGATCACCCAATTTTTGCAGGGCTACCACATGCAACAGCGCAATTGCCGGATCCTGAGCCTGATGCTCCGCACACCGTCTACGCGCCGTTTCGTAGCAATGTTTCCGCAGTAAATCTTCGATAACTGAGCTTTCCATAGCCGTAGATTGCATGCCTCATCTCCAAACATTGAGTCCCTACAAAGACTCTTATTGCGAATGCCTTACACTCTGATATATATTTATATCTATATTAATAGATCAGGCAAGGAATTAATTTGTAGATCAGAGATACTTGCTCTCTGAACAAAATGAACATCATAAGTAGATCACATAAGGGCCCTTCCAATGAGCAAAGCATTCTCTACACATGACCGTGGCGTTGGTCGTCATCCACTCAAACAAAGAGAAATTGCTGAATATATTGCTACTGAAATTCGTAGCGGCCGGCTCCAGCCAGGGCAACGCATCCCCGCACGCTCAGAGCTAACGCAACAATTTGATACCACCAATATCACCATCCAACGTACCTTTGACCACCTGGTCAGCGAAGGCATTTTAACAACTAAACCACGGCAAGGCACTTTTATCGCAGAAGCGCCACCCTGCTTGCATCGCTATGCCATCGTCTTCACCTGCAAACGTGGCGAACTTGGCTGGCGCGGTGTTGATGAAACACTGTGGATGCTCTGCGAACAAAAAAACAAAAGCGGCATTACCCAATTCGTCACCTACGAAGAGCTCGAAAACCCAACAGCAGAGAACATGCTCCGTCAACAGCAACTCAGCGACGACATGCGCATGGGTCGCGTAGCAGGCATCATTTTTGCCACCAGTACACATAATTATATTGATGGCCCACTCTTCGAACAAGCAGGCTTTCCGCGCCTGGGCGTTCAAACCAATTCTAAATACAATGCATTTGCCGCCTTTGACACCACCGATCAAAAAATGCTCCAACAAGGCATCGGCGAATTACAGACTCGTAACTGCAAGCGCCTCGCTTTAATCAGCTCCACTGCCGCCGGCAAATCGTATCACAAGCAGTTCACCAGCTGTGCACAGCAACTTGGTTTTGATATCAACCCACACTTGTTGCATGCCGTATCGCTGAACGACTATTCTTGGGCTGCGAGTATTATCGGCCTCCTATTATCGCTACCTAAAAATATCCGCCCAGATGCGATCGTCGTACAAGACGACACCTTGCTGCCAACCTGCATTGATGCCATTAAAGAAAACGGAGCACGCATAGGCACTGATGTAGAAGTTCTTGCATATTGCAACTTCCCCCTAGCTCATG
>CBDUFM010000216.1:0-5650 GCA_965366325.1 uncultured bacterium | reverse complement strand
CGGCAGCAGCGCGCTCCAGCCACGTGGGTTTTTCTTTTACACGATTAACTCCTCTGCGCCCATTCTGACCTGTCTGTGTTTTTTTGGTTACATCGCCCTCCTAGAAGAAGGCGCCTATCGTTTATTTGGCGGCAGTTTTCTCGAACAACGCTTTCGCTCGCGCAGCATAGCCATCCTTATCCCCGGCCTCATCTACGGTCTCTGCCACGCTGAATTTGCATTCCTACCGCCTGCTGAGCCTTGGTGGGCACGCGCCGCCTGCCTCAGCATGGTCGGCTGCGTCTGGGGCTGGGCCTTTTTTAAATACGACGCCCTCACCGTCATCCTCTCGCATTTCGCTGCAGATTTATTTATCTTTAACTGGCCGCTACTTGCACATGGCGAGACATGGCCGCGGGCCATGGCGATTATAAGTATTTCATTACCCTTATGGCCATTCATTATTGGTAGCATTTTACATAAACTTAAAAACCAAGATCCAGCGCAGAAAGACAGCGCGGAAGGGACTGTGTAAAAACCAAAAGGAGCTGAGCATATGGAGCAGCGATATAATCGAGCCTGCGAGATCGCTGCGGAATGAGCGGAAGGGACTGTGTAAAAAGCCCAGTCAGCTAATGATGAGCCGCCAAAAGAATAACGGCCTTATCCGTTTCTTGGAGCACCTCACGGATTAAGGGACCAATCGCTGGTTTCCCATTCGCGGCTTTACCAAGACCTAATATAATAAGATCATGATCTACGGCGGCGCTGCAGATAGCCTCTGCAACATTGTTAGCGGCCACAATTTCAACCTCGTGTTCCAGGGTCGTTTCGTCGACAATAAAACGACTCTGATGTGTCTTGCGCTTATATTTCGACGTTTCGCTATGGAGGGTTTTATCGACCAAGAGATACGTCACTTTGATACCGCCCATACTACGGCGATCCAAACCCGCCAACAATCGTGCACGCAAGGCAACATGCACTGATCGTCCACCAATTGGAATTAACACACGCTTGACCGACTCTGGTTTCCAATCACTGGCTGCGCGCAATAATAAAAGATTCGCCTCAATCTTTTTACTCAACGTTTCAATTTCACCACGCACTAGATCATTTTCTAAATCATGGACACCTACTAATAACGAGGCACAACGATGCGCATCCGCCACCCGCGTAATTTCCTGCCATGGATTTGCAGCGACGGTGGCTAAGGACTCGCAGCGCACACCAGCACGCAAAGCCACTGCCATAGAATCACGTAATACTGATGACGTATCGCTTAAGGCATGGTCCAGTGCATCGGCATCCTGCGGCGGACGCACCACATTTAAAAGCAGCACGCGGCCGACATACGGCGCTGATATACACCCTGCAAGCGATGCCATTAATTCGGCATTTTTCGGATTCGCTATTGGGGCTAAAACCAATGGACTACGGCCACGCAATAAGAGTAAATCGGGATCACTGGCTTCATTGGCCGCGTCAAATATTTTAGCTCGCTGACCAAAGCGCCACGCATAGGCAAATGCACCTATGAGAATCCAAATCCCCGTAATAATACCCGCACTTGGAACCGAAATCGCTTGGTAAACGGCCAAGGAACAACACAGCACGGCACCTAAGGCAGGCAAATAAGGCCACAAGGGCATGCGATAGCCACTATGCTCTGGCTTGCGCTTGCGCGTAATTAAGCACAAGACATGGGTTAACGTAAAGGCCAACAAAAAGATTAAAGACGATGCCGATCCTGCCGCAGCAACATCACCAATAGCGATTAGAATACACGCCGTAATGCCCACGGTCACTAAAATTGCTATGTGCGGTGTTCCAAAGCGCGGATGCACCTTTTCTAAAGAGACCGCCAAGGTGCGATCCCGTGCCATAGCCTGCGCAATACGTGCAGCGGCAAAAACATTGGCCAACAATGCCGACGCCATACTTAAAATACCCGCAGCGATAACTAACCAATAACCAAACGTACCTAAATAATAACCAACGGCCGTTGCGATAATTGTATCCGGACTCTCTACGGCGAGACTTTGGATTGTCTCACCCTCAGGAACACCGACCAAAGGAATGACCACCAATAACGGTAAATAAATACATAAGGCAATCGCTAAAGAATACAGCATAGAGCGCGGTAAAACGCGGCGTGGATCCTTCACCTCACCGGCGACTGCAGCAATTAAATCAAAACCCTGCAACGCAATAAATGTCGCACCCATCGCTTGAATGAGACCAAGCGTACCGCCAGCAAAAAATGGCTGTAATTGATGAATCTGCTCAGTGTAAGATTGCTCAGAGCCTAAAAACACCACACAGCCACCGGCAATCAATAAGGCAAAGACCACCACCTTTAAAACATTCATCGCCAGGCCGCTACCACCACTGCTACGGGTCACAACCACTGCACATAAAGCACTCGCGACAACCGCAATCACTGGCAAGAGCCAAGAGGCCTGCAAAAAACTATCCGCTTCGACCGCGCATCCGGAACGCAGTCCCTCTAATAAAAACGCCGCAAAACCAGCTGCGTACAATGCTGCCGCAACAATAGAGGCAAACCATACAACCCAACCAACGGCAAAGGCTGCAGCCACGGATAACACACGCTTAGCAAATACATAGGTTCCGCCGGACTGTGGAAAAGCCGTCGCCAATTCAGCAAAACTCAATGCACTGATAACAGCAATAATGCCATTCAGAGCAAAGGCGACGACAGCACTCGCTCCACTTAAAGCATAGGCTACGCCAGATAAGGCTAAAACACCCCCACCAACAATCGCACCCACGCCAATGGCGGTCGCACCGAGCAAACCTATGCTACGATTTTTGTCGTCAATCATCTGTTATTGTATGGTCTTTTCAGCTAATGCATAAATACCCGCTGGTAATAATCGCCCATCGTTTTCATGCTTAACCCCAATCTCGCCACAGCGGACCTGGGCCAACGGCGTGCCGACAAATAAATTCTTCAGGGCCTGTTGCTGGACACCATGCGTATGTGAACTTAGCAAACAAAAACCATGCGCGGGATCAATTACTGACAGCATTAAACGCATCAATTCTGCGATATCGTCACCAAAATCCCACTTCTGCTTTTTATTGCCATGGCCCCAACTTGGTGGGTCCACTAAAATACCGTCATAAGAAAATTCACGCTTTTCGGAAAACTGTAAAAAAGAGCGAATGTCATCGTGGATCCAGCGAACGGATCCTGATATCCATGGGTTTAAGGCGGCGTTACTTTTACCCCAACTTAAAACCCCCTTGGCACTATCGACATGAAATACCTCAGCGCCGGCGGCGGCCATAGCCAAAGATGCACAACCCGTATAGCCGAATAAATTCACCATTTTAGGCGCGCGACCCAAGCGCTGCTTCAGGTCCACGGTGCGCTTATATAATTCTTGCCAGACCGCCGTCTGTTCAAAAAAAATCCCACAGTGACCAAAACTGGTAAAGCGCGCCTCGAATTTCAAGGCCTGATCAGCAAGCGGCCACGCCAGCGTCAATGTGGGTTCCTTCTTGTTGGGATGTTCCCAATAGCCCCCACCATCTGGCGTACGTTGACAAACGGACTGGGCCTTTGCCCATGCCTTGGGACCCTGCTGCTTAGCCCAAATCGCCTGTGGACAGGGTCGCTGTACGATATAATCGCCGATACGCTCTAATTTATCACCATTGCCACTGTCCAGCAGTGCATAATCAGCCCAGTTACTAGCAATTAAGTCGCTCATAAGCGTATTCTGACACTGATGCGCTTCACGCAAGACAAGTGCAAGTCGCTGGCATCGAGCGAGAGGAAACTTGCGTTTAGCACGCCAACGGAAATATGCCCGACATATGTCGATCACCGATCTGGAAACTTGGCTCTACAGCGCACACAGTCGTGAGCACAGTAATAATTACGACGATATCAAACTCGCCGCGCCGCAGGCCATTGTCGACTACCTCAAAACCACAACGCAGAAAAACATCCGCCCGATAACGGTCGCTGGCACCAAGGGCAAAGGCAGCACTGTGCGCTTGATTGAAAGTGGCCTACTTGCCCTCGGTCAATCATGCCTGGCCTTTACCAGTCCGCACGTCCACAAGATCAACGAGCGTTGGCGGTTTCAGGGTCAACCACTCGATGATGCGACGCTGTTAATCGCCGCAGACAGCATTGCTGCAGCAGAAGTAGCCTGCGCCTGTCAGTTAACCTATTTTGAACGCTGCTTCTGCATGGCCGTTTATTTAAGTGCTGAATTGGATACGGATTTTTTGATCTGTGAAGTCGGCCTCGGCGGTCGCCTCGATTGCGCCAATGTACTTGATACGCAATGCGCTGTTGTCAGTGCACTCAGTTATGATCACTGCGCCATTCTTGGTCACAGCCTTGATTTAATTGCCGCAGAAAAGTTAGCCATCGCTCGTCCCGATGCGCCACTTATTATCGCACCACAATCGACAGAAGCTGCACAAGCCGTTGCCCAGCATCAGCAACAAAAAAACATCAACAGCAGCGACATCCGCCAGGTCTCGCGCCTAGACCCCTTTGCACTACAACTCGCTGGCGATCATCAACAAGACAATGCGAGCACGGCCTTCGTCTGCTTAACGAGTTTATTTCCACAAGCTGAACCAGAGATTATCCGCCATGCCTTTGCACAGGTGCAATTAGCGGCTCGTTGTCAGGTCATTACGCGACAGCAACAAGATGATCGCCCAGCACAGCGCATCATGGTCGATGCAGCGCACAATGGCGCCAGCATGCGCGCCTGTATGCACTGCGCTGAAGAGGTCCTCGACAGTGACTTCAGCATTATTATTGGCTGTGCCCAAGATAAAATGCTCGATGACATTTGTGCCGCCCTCCCCGCCCAGCACCGCCACGGTTCCAGTCCCCGTATTATTCGCTGTGGCTATGACTGGCCGCGCGCCTGCGGTAAAGATGACTGGCCCAGCGTCGCTCAAGATTGGCCCTATTATCAGCAGATTGAAGACGCCCTTGCGGCCGTCGCGCCCAATAAAGACTGCTGTATAACTGGCAGCTTTTATCTCGCTGGCGAAGCTCTGGCGATTTTAGAAAACAGCAGTGCCCAGCAGCAAGCCGCAGCACACATACCAGGTTAGCCAGGTAAGCGATAGACAAGATACAAAGATAAAGGACAGCGCATGAGCGTATTAGATTTAGTTGGCAACACGCCCCTCTGTGATGTCTCACATCTTGTCGGTGACCCTGCGACAACGGGCGTGCGCCTCCTGGCAAAGCTCGAAGGCAATAACCCCGGCGGTAGCGTCAAAGACCGCGCCGCACGCAACATGATCCTCAGCGCCCAAGAACGTGGCGAACTTAAACCTGGGATGCGTCTCGTTGAAGCAACTAGTGGCAACACCGGCATCGCTCTGGCCATGATCGCCAAGGCAGCCGGCATTGAAATGCACCTGTTGATGCCAGCCAGTTCAACCATCGAGCGCACCCAGACGATGCAGGCCTACGGGGCGACCGTACACCTCGTCGATGGTGGGATCGAGGCTGCCCGCGACCAAGCACAACAAATGGTCGACGACACTGCGGGGCAAGAAGATGCCTTTTTGATGCTCAACCAATTTGCCAACCCCGATAACCCTGCCGCCCATTACAAAAGCACCGGTCCAGAAATTTGGCGCGATACCCAAGGCG
>CBDUFM010000215.1:0-5683 GCA_965366325.1 uncultured bacterium | reverse complement strand
AGTGATGGCAGTTTTAATGGCGGCTGTTTTTCCGCTATTTTTACTGAGTGATAGAAGCGTGATGCGTGGGTCGTCGATGTTTTCAACAATCTCAGCGGTGCGATCAGTCGAGCAGTCATTGACCACGATGATTTCTTTGAGCATCGCTAATTTGAGCACTTTTTCGATGATCGTCGCAATCGTGGCCTCTTCGTTATAGGCGGGCATTAAAACGCTCAGAACGGCTTGGCTTGCCTGTGTGCTTGTGGTGTCGGTTTCGTTGCTGCTGTTATTCATGAGGTGTCGCCTTAAAAACTAATCGATCATAGCAAAAATAATTGATGAGTGCTGCCAATAAAACACTAATCACGGTGGCCACATAAACGTGGGTGTCCCAGTACACCAGTAATGCCCAGCTGCTAAAGCGTATGAGTAGACCAAAAATAGACGTGAGGTGAAAATGCACACAGCGTTTGAGAAAGCTGTGTGCAAACTGATGACTAGCAGCCTGACGCCAAGTGAAATGATTGTGAATTACAAAAGCACAGAGCATCGAGAGCTCTGTGACAATGACATTGCTGATGTTTTTGTTGAACAACGACGCATGCGCCCATTCGAGTTGGAAAAACGCAAACATGATCAGCATATTGATCAGAAAGGCTGAGCCGCCACTGATGAGGAAGCGAAAGCGCTTGTCCTGGGTGTAGTGTTGGAATGTTTTAATCAGCATGCATCTAGTCGACTGCTTGAACGCTGGCCTCGTGTGCGAGTTGTTGGAAGCGCGCCTGTTTGAGGTAATCTTGTAATTCGCTACGGGCAAACAGCTCATTGGCGAGGCTGGCGTGTTCGTAGCTGAGCTCGTGCATGTACGCATAGAGCTGGCCCTCAGCCTGCTCCTGAGCGAGTGCGAGGGCGATCTGAAACTGTGCTTGCTGATGGTAGGGCTCGAGTTCAAGCAAATGTTTGTAGGCTTGGGCCGCATGTTTAAAACGCTGTTGTTTATACAGGGCATTGGCATACTGCTGCCACAATGCTGGATCGTCACTGTGTGCAATCTGTTGCTCTAAATCACTAAGCTTGCCTTGTGAGGCTTGGTCTATGGCTAATCCTATAGCTATGCTTCCAAGGAGGGCGCATCCGATGATCAGTAGATTTGGTAAACGGGGATAGCTTGCGAGCGTCATGATTTGGACAGCTTATTCAGAACGTTTTGAGCGCAATGGAATATTGGCGGATTTAGATCGCCATGCCACTGAGCTACGTCGTTATCGCATGTTGATATTTTTATTAGCCAGTGCCTTTGCCTTGATGCAAATGGCACTAGCCGGTTACAGCTTGGGTGTTGGTAATCAGACTATTCAAATTCCCTATTTAAAACATTTAATGAACCCACAATTGTACGCGCTTGATCCTGCCATTGCCGGAACCATAGACGCGTATCCCTCTTGGGCCTATCGCTTGCTGGCCTACCTCTGTGTTTTGGTCGATTATCAAATTGTTTTTGCTGTTTTGCATGTTTGTTGTGCGGCGTCTGTTTTTGCTGGGCTTTTCTATGGATCACTCTATCTCTGTGGCCATGTGTGGGCGGGCTTTTGCGCTAGTTTATTGATTCTGCTCTGACAGCAGCATGCGCTTGCTGGTGCGGATATCTATAGCATGGGCTTTACCCACACGTGGTTGAGTGTGCCGTGGATGCTCTGGGTCTTTGTCTTGTTCTGGCGACAGCGCTTTCTCCTAGCCGGCTTAAGTTTAGGGCTTCTGTTTAATCTACATGCCTTACACGCTGCTTATACGGCGGTATTTATTGCAGCTGCATTTCTGGGTCTCTATGGTCATCGGCAAATATGGCGCTTAGTTGTGCTTGCACTGTGTGCAATGCTGACAGCGCTTCCAACCCTCGTTGAAATACTCGGTCAGCATGCTGAGCAATCGCCTATGTGGTTTGATCTGATGTACGTGCGTTCGGCCGAGCATAGTTTTCCTGCCACTTTGTGGCGTGAGGGTGATGCTGGGATTGTGCGTTTTGTTGCGTGTCTGTTATTGGCGGCGTTGGGATTCCCTTATATACGTGATCCTTTTCATAAGCGTATGATAGCGGCCATTTTCATAGCCTTTGTGCTGCTGTTGGTGATTGGCTATGTCGCCGTCGATTCTGCAACAATTATTCGTGCGCAGTTGTGGCGCTCGTCTGGATTGATTTTATTGTTAAGTAGTTTGCTGATTGGTGCCGCGCTTGTAAATAGTTGGCGCGAACAGGGGACTTGGCAGCGTGCCTGGGCCTTGTTGTATAGTCTGGCATTTTTATGTGCAGCAGTGCCAGGTTTTCACGGTTATCAATATCCCGTGTTGTTTGTATTGACGCTGTTTTCGATTGCTCTTGGGCATTGCTCTTGGCGCTCTGCTGTGCTTATTGCTTTAGCGCATGCCTGTATGGTGTTGGCTTATTTTACCTGTTCGATTTCATTGTGTACGCAGGTCATTGATGCACATTTAGAAAATATTGATTGGACACTGACGCGCAGTCTGTTGGTGCTGTTATCTTTGGCTGCGCTTTTATCGCTGCTGTGGCGACTGGCTAAGCCTGATCAGGCTGGTTTTGTGACGCAGGTTAATCTGACGACACTCGCTTTAGCTGCGGCGCTGTTATGTTATCTATTTATTGCCTTGGAACGCGAGGCCAATCCTTGGACTGACATGCAAAAATGGGTGCAGATGAATACCGAAATCGATGCGTGCATTGCAAGCCCGCATGAGCGTAGCGGTTTTCGTATTGACTCAGAACGTGCCATACTGGGTGAGTGGCGTGATGGCACGCAGTTGTATTTTTCTTCAGGATTTACCGAGCAATGGTGGCAGCGCATGTGTAGCTTGGAAAATGGCTTGCGCTACGCGCCTGATGATCCGGATGTGGTCAAGCGTGGGCGTGGCATTGCCTTTGCTCCTGATGAAGAGTTGCTATCTATTGCGGCTGAATGGGGCGTGGATTATTTTGTCTTACCAGCTGCGCGAAACAGTGATTTGGTTTCTGTTTATACAAATGAACAATGGCAATTATGCAAACCACAGCGCCGTCCGCCGCCAGCTATTCCGGCATTTGCCAAAAAGGAAGAGGCTTGGCGTGCCCAAGAAACGTTTATTCGTGATGTCATTGAGCCGAATATTCAACGCTTTCGCACCTGCGAACTGACACTGCGAATGTTAGATCAACAACAGCGGCCGATTCATGATATTGCCTATACTTTAGAGTTGCAAAAACACGCGTTTGGCTTCGGTTCAGGGTTACCCTTTTTCAAGGAACATCCGAAATATCGCCGTGGTCGTTTTGTACCGCCATTAGTGCAGGAAACTGATTTAACGCATTTTAAACAAGTCTTCAATTTCTCGACTATTCCCTATAGCGCAAAGTGGTTTTACATAGAGCCGGAAGAGGGGAAACCTTTTTACGATGATTTGGATGCTTATGTTGATTGGTGTGTGCAGCATAACATAGATCTTGAATATCATTTTGTGACCGGTTATCAGCCGGATTGGATGAAGGCAAAAAGCGCAGCCGAAAAACAGGAGGCCTTGCTACGCCACACAAACAATGTGATTGATCGCTACGGTGAGCGTATTCATCATTGGCAGGTTGTTAACGAGAAGAAATTATTACGAGAGTCGGTTGCTGCATTCAAAGTGTTTCGGGAACGCTTGCCAGATGCGCAATTGGGTATAAGCGACTGCGCGCGCTTTTATACCAAGCAGCCTGCTGACTCGCCTAAGCGTGCGCGTGATTTATTGCGTGGTATGTCAGAAGTAAAATGGTTGCGCGAGCAGGGTGTAGAGATTGATTTTTTTGCGTTTCATGCACATCGACCGTTTGGTCTCTGGGCTGATTTGCGCGTCTTGTACGAAACCCTTGATGCATTTAAAGATGAAGGGCTCAAGATTCATATTAGTGAATTTGGCATGCATGAAAATCATCAGATACTCGGTGATGTACGTGGTGGCAAATGGACGCCTGCGTTGCAGGCTGAATATTATGCACTTATTTATAAGGCCTGCTTTAGTCACCCTGCTGTTGAAGTGGTGAACATGTGGGGTGCCAGTGCACATACTTGGATGCCTGGATCGGGTATTGTCGATAAAGAGGGCAAGGCAAAGCCTGCGTTTTATGCCTTACAGAAGTTGATTCACGAGGAATTACATACGCGCGAAGAAGGAATAATACCCGTTCATGGGCGGATTCAGCACCGTGTGTTTTATGGTGATTATAGCTTACGCTTACGTTTGGCTAATGGCAAAGAGATGCTGCTACCGTTCGCGTTAGAGAATAATGGTCGTACCGATTGGACCCTAACGCTGGATATCGAAAATTTGCGCTGCCTTTCCATTCAGCCAACTGAATAAACTGTCCGGTGTGCAATTATTCTTGCATCAGGAAAACAGCTTACATAATGCGAGGTATCATGATTAAACTTAATTCATTTGTATGTTCACGAGAAATGCATTGGACCGCGAGGTGCTGGGCTGGGTAACGTTCTATTTTGCTGAAAAGCTTTTGATTTTACCTCGCCCGCATACTTATAAGTCTGCGGGTTTTTTAATGGCCGTTTAGAAGTGTCTGTGTCTAGGCATTCTCTGTACATTTGTTTTAAGATTATTCATAGAAAGGAATTAAACCAATGGCCCCGACTCAATATATAGTGATTAAACAGGGTGTGGCCGCCCATAAAGTACCGTCCATTTCCGCGCAAGCGGCACTGTCGTCCTACATGAAATGGCAGAAGGACAGTATGACCAAGGCTTGGGCTGCACATACCTGCGCGCGCCGCATTGTGGTTGCTAACCCAAGGATGTTTGCACGACTGAAAGAATTTTCGAATACGATCGTCTTTCATGATGTACAGAACGCGACTGAAGAAGTCGCATTGGTGCCAAAACTTGAGGATGATTATCCTGAAGATTTTATTAACCTACCGAATTGGTATGTTAATGCGTAAATGCGGCACTGTAACTCGAGATGACAACCGTCATCTCATAACGCAAAGTGCCATGCATTTTGCAGGAGAAGCCATGTTGGCCAAATGTCCGCTGCGCGTAATTGATGCGTGGACTGTGAAGAACAGCAGAATGATCAATTGCGCGCGTGGCTTTTCGCATGCGCAGATGTTTTATTTAAAATGAGGTCGTCACTTAGCGTGTGTGTATGCTAAAAATAACGACCTCGTCCTCAGCGACGAGGTTTTTTCGTACCATGTAACTGTCGATGAAAAAGGGAGATCCTATGCGTCGTCACCGATTTATCAGCATGACCCATGTAGCTATTCGGCGTTGCACTGAGCAGCGTCGCCTGTGCACAGTGGTCGCTGCGCGACTGAAGCCAATTAAGCGCAAGCAAATGCGCCGTAAGCGGGTGTAAGGGACGCGATAGGGGCCTTTGTGTCCGCTGTTTGGGCCACATGCTGTGTGCATGTCGTCCATTCAAGTTGTGACCTGTGATGTGCACGGGACCTTGATTCTGCCGTATCCATCCGTTGGTGCAATTTATGCAACGTATGCGCGCGGGTATGGTTATATTGCAGAGGCAGATCAATTGGATGCGGCTTTCCTGCCTGCATTTAAAGAGATCCGTGCACGCAGTCTCTTAGCCTATGGTGCTAACCAAGAGGACGCGCGTGTATTTTGGGTGTCCGTTATTAAAGCCTGCTTTAATAAGGCGCAT
>CBDUFM010000214.1:0-5701 GCA_965366325.1 uncultured bacterium | reverse complement strand
ATCTCGCATGAGCAACGCCACCCTCGACCCACAAGCACAAGCCAGCCAAGAGCAAGGCAGCCCAGCCAAAAAACGCATGCTCTGCCGCAGTCATCCAGATTTCCACATCCCAGCGGGCATCGTTGTCGGTGAAGGCTTTGATGGCGATGCCCTTGGTCGCCAGCTCAGCGAGGCGGGCGCAGACAGCATTGCCATTTTTGCGAAGTGCCATTATGGCCACGCCTACTACCCAACTGAAATCGGCACGCCCCATCCACAACTACGCTGCGACTTACTTGGCGAAGCCGTTAAAGGTTGCAATAGATACGGTGTCGGCGTCACTGCCTATTTGAGTGTTTTTTATGACAGTGCCGCAGTAGCCAAACATCCAGAATGGATTCTACAGAGCGTCCCTGCGGACCAGGCCTCCTCGCTGGAGCCAGATAATTATTCGCCTACCTGCGTCAACAGTGGTTACATCGAAGAAGATTTAATTCCGATGAGCATTGAAGTTGCTGAAAAATATAACGTCGATGAATTATTCTACGACACCATGACTTGGTTCCGCCCCTGCTTCTGCAATAAATGTCGCGTCGGCTTTGGCAAAGAAATTCCAGCTGATGACAGCCATCCGAACTGGCCTGCATTTGTGATCTGGTACCGCAAATGTTTTGATGATGCCTTTGTTAAAATTACCAACGCCGTGCGCGCTGCGAAACCAGACGTCGGCGTCATTTTTAATTGGAAATGGGGCGTCCGTGAACCTACAGCCGCACCAACAGGTATTGATCATTTATCATCCGATTATTGGGGCTCAGGAAAAATCTCTAGCTACCATGCGCGTTTTTACGCCAGCACCGGTTTGACCTACGATTATATGTGTGGACGTTTTCGTCATGGTCTTGGTGAATGGGACAGCACCACTGACGAAACGCTGCTCTACACTGCTTCTGGAGCCATCGCCAATGGTGCCGGCTATTACATTATCGATCGCATGTTACCAGATGGCAGCCTCGAACCGCGTGCTTACGACGCCATGAAAACAGTTTTTTCGCACATTAATGCACGGCGTGATTATATCGAAGGCACAACTGCTGTGGCAGACATTGCCGTTCTCAGCAGTTACGATTCTATAATTGGCAAGGACCTCGAACGTTTTGCTGATTTTAATAAACGCAAAGCATTTATGAAAGCCGTCGAAGGCCTAGGCATTCTCTTATGTGAACACGGGCAGCATTTTACCACGATGAGCGAAGAAACCCTGCAAGCATCGCTCAACAAGTACCGCGTAGCCTTTGTTCCTGAGCAAGCAGTCGTCAGTGAAAAAACAGTCGCCGCCTTACAACAATTTGCAGAAAGTGGCGGCCATGTCATCATCAGCCTCGCAGCCACTGGAGACCAATCAGCATTATGCAAACTTGCTGGCGTCCAATTAAACGGCTATAGCCAAATACCGTACACCTATATTGGCACCGAACGCCCTCATCACGTTAAAGTTCCCAGCGCAGTGCTTGATTGCAATGGAGCTGAAATTCTTTTTTACAATAAACAACCGCTCGCCGTTGATAACGCCCGCGCCAAATTCGGTCACGGTCTTGCACCCTACACCGATAAAAATGCTGGTCCTGGCGTCTGCCGCCGCAACGTGGGCAAGGGCAGCGTTACGGTTATTGCCGCAGCAGTTTTTGAAGCCTACGCATTAAACAAAAATCAAGATACCGAAGCATTTATCCTCGGTTTACTGGATGGGCTTCCTGAAACGGCACCGGTGCGCATTCACAGCAAGGCCCGAGTTGAAATGGCATTAATGCGTAAACACAATGATCTGATTATTCACTTGGTAAATCACAGTGGCAAAGAAACCATCAGCAGTTGGGTGTTCCCAGTCACGGATTATCTACCAGACATTAACGATATCGATGTACAGATTACGGTCGGTGACAAGCAACCGTGCATCAGCGTTTGCCCATCTGGTGAAAACATTAATTACACCGTTAGCAACGGCACGGCGTCATTTCGGGCACCAACGCTCAGCGCCATGAACAGCCTTATCGTCCACAATTATTTCAGCAAATAAGCACTCATTTTACAAGGAATCAACATGCACACGCAAACCACCTGCAGTCTCGCACAAGCAGCTCTCGATGCCGGACAAGGCATACTCCGCCTGAGCCCCAACTGGGTTCCACGCTCTTTTTGCATCCCCGGCAAACGGATTAAATTACATCCCGATGATTATTACGCCCTTGGCGGCGAGCGTGGTGGTATTGATGAACGTTGGCTCGCATCAACAACACCAGCAGCAAATGGCCCTTTAACCGGAGAAAACGAAGGTCTCAGCTTTATCGTTCATGACGGACAACGCTTCACCCTGCGTGACGCTGTCGCTGAATTAGGTGCGTCCATCGTCGGTGAGCGCCTCTGGGAAGCCTACCACAGCTGGCCCATGTTCTCGAAATTCTTTGACAATCTCGGTCCGCTGCCGCATCACATTCATCACCGCGAAGAACACGCCAAGCGCGTCGGACAAACAGGCAAACCCGAGGCCTATTATTTTCCTCCACAATTAAATAATCATGGCGGCCATTTTCCGTTTACTTTTTTTGGCTTTGAACCCGGCACCACTAAAGACCAAGTCCGTGCATGTCTGCGCAATTTCAACAAAGGCGATAATCGCATCACCGAGCTTTCAAAAGCCTATAAATTGACGCCCGGTACTGGCTGGGATGTGCCTCCCGGTATTTTACATGCACCAGGCAGTCTCTGCACCTACGAACCACAAGCGGCCTCCGATATTTTCGCCATGTATCAGTCGCTGGTCGATGATCACATTGTACCCGAAAATCTCTTATGGCAAAATACGCCTGAAGAAGAACAGGGGAATATTGATTATTTAATTGATGTCATTGACTGGGAAGCCAACGTCGATCCAGAATTCGGCAAACATCATTTCATGGCACCCATAGCAAAAGCCAAGCAAGAGACCGCCTACGAAGAACAGTGGGTCTGCTATCGCAATCAGGCATTCAGTGCCAGCGAATTAACGGTTTTCCCCGGCCAAACAGTCTGCATCACTGACGCCGCTGCCTATGGCCTCATCGTCATGCAAGGCCACGGGAAAATGGGTGTCTGGGACATTGAATGCCCCGCCTTAATTCGCTACGGCCAAGAAACCAACGACGAATACTTCGTCAGCGAAGCCGCAGCCATCGAAGGCGTCACCATACACAACCCATCTGCAACTGATCCCATCGTCATGCTCAAACATTTTGGCCCCGGCAACCCAGACCTTATCATTCCTGCTTAAGCGCTTGTTTCTGGCCTATAAAATCGTTTTAAAAACTGCGGTTTTATAGGCCACGTATTGCGCGAAAGGTTCAGGACAACTCCGAATAATAATATTTATCTGTTGCCGAGCGCGACGCGCGTATGCGCAACTTATTCAGACGAACCAATAAAAAATAGAGAACTCCATAAAAACTGAGCGCTATCCAGACACCTATGACATAAGGCACTATGCCGGCAAGTTTTTCCTCGGGAAATAAAACCGCCTGCGCCGGATGCTGTGGATTCACCAAACAGCTCACTTGATCGCCTACCTTCAAATACCTGCGGCTATTACTGGGAAAGAACGCGAGGCTATTTGATTCGTATCGCACATCCGCAAATTCGTAAGCATAGCTACCGTAATAAGTGTTTTCGTCTGCCTGCTTCCATTTCAGTATCTCGCAGGGCAATGCCACCCAATCCACAGCAGATTGCCGCAATTGACTGGGCTGAATAACAAAAACATACAGCAGCGCTAAAACTACTCAGTACAAATTCAAATTAGAACAACGCCTACGGAAGATCAACACAGGTAGTCAGCATAATTTTATTTTTATCGAATGTCTCAAATAAGACATCATGTGCGTGATGCGAACAAACATCTTCGCGCTCTGGATAGGTCTTGATCCATTCGATCAGCATGTCGAGATTGGCGTCCTGCGCCTGTTTCGATGCATATTTGTGTGGCTCCCATGGGCGCTGTCGTGCATTGGCTATACATAAATCACTTGAGAGATTTAAAAATATCATTTCCGTAGCATCAGAAACCAGCAGCTGTAATAAATCGGCATAACAGCCTTCAATTACCCATGCATCATGTGCGTGAGTAAATTTTTTAATTTCCCTTTCAGATACCGCTAGTGCTTTGCGTTGTGGAGGCGTCGTTGGCTCCCAAGCTAAGCTATCTAAATCCAAATGCGCTAAGCCGTCGCGTTCGGCCAGCTGTTGTGCTAAACGTGATTTACCGGATCCGGAATTACCAAAAATAAGCACTTTTTGCATTGGCCCAGCAACTCGCTCAGCCAGTGTCTGCCAGGCATGTTCGACGCAAAGTACATACTCCCAATCATTCACATTGACCCAATCGCCGGCCTTGCCGCATATCTCACAAAGCCCCTGACTGCGCTCCTCAATTTCATCAATAATTACGCTGAAGGCATCATCATTTGGGAAAAATCGAATCTGTAAAACGGCGTATTTGGAATAAACTTGTCTTATCTCAATTCCCGCAGGTAATTTATCATAGGCCTCGTTCACCAAGGCCGCATATCCACCCAAGGACACATCTTGCAAATGTGCTAATGCTTGCTCGCGATCCATAACAGCACCCCTCGCCTGACGATTGCGCTCTTTGTACAGCCTAAGATAAGTCAGGCATTGTAAATCACTAGTCAGACTAGGTATACACCTAGAATAAATGTTCTTGAAAGTATAGACCCCATGCTGAAAATGAGACTCTATGCACAGTAACGCTCTTTCGTCGCAGCCGCAGCTTATGCAGGGCTATGCCAGTTCCGGCCTGACGGCTATGAGCAAATACGCCGATGAACAGCACAGCAGCAGTAACAGCAACAACACACCAATGCGCGGCAAAGATAGCGCAGACATTAGCAGCGCTGGCCAAGCAGCCCTCGCCGAAGAAGAACAGGCAAACCAAAAGGCCACACACGCTGAAGAAAAAGAACACACCAGTACAAGCGAAGAACAATCACTTAATGGTCAAACATTAAGCCCAGTCGATATCGCGGTCGTCAAAGAATTACAGCAACGTGATCAGGAAGTGCGACAGCACGAACAAGCGCATAAAGCGGTTGCTGGATCCTACGCGATTGGCGGGCCGAGTTATGAATATCAAACTGGACCAGACGGCAAACGCTACGCCGTTGGTGGACATGTAAATATTGACACCGGCAAAGAATCTGATCCCGAGGCCACTATTGCAAAAATGAATACGGTGAAACGTGCCGCGCTCGCACCCGCCAGCCCCAGTTCGCAAGATCGTGCAGTAGCTGCAGCAGCAACCCAGAAAAAAAATCAGGCCACTATTGAGCTGCGTGAGCTTCAACGCGAAGAGGCACGCGAAGAAGCACGCGGCAATGATGAAGTTGAAAATACTGACGCGTCCGACACAACAGCGAACACAGACGACGATGAAACAACTGTCAGCACTACGGTGAACCAACAACAGCAGAGCAATGCGAACAGCGACGCTCCGCTCGAAAACCCAGCAGAGCGCCAGCACATCAATCTCAGCGCTTAAGGCAGCCTATAAACGCGTATCACGCGTAGCGCCTGTAAATCATCGCACTTTCAACAGCAGCAGCGGCTCAACTTTCCTCGAGCAGCAACAGGCCACAGTCTTGCGTCCCTACACAGATCTACAGGATCTGAGACC